>JAPKXV010000436.1 GCA_026394635.1 Methanoregula sp.
ACAGTGAAGGACAAAAGAGCTCACGCCTTCCTTTGCCTGTGCCCGAATGGTCCTGAGGATGTCCTGCCCGGTCATCTCCTGTATGCCCGTTTCAGAAGCCGTCTGGTAAACAGGAACGGTAGTGATGGGGAGGGATGTATTGTTAAAAATGAGTTTCCTTGTGGCCCCGATATCCGGTCCCATGGACAGATCACTGAGGGTGTCCGCACCGTACATCTCTGCAATTTTTGCTTTCCTGACCTCTTCCTGCGGCTCATGCTTCTCAGATGACGTGCCGATGTTGACGTTCACCTTGGTGCGCAACCCCTCACCAATGCCAACAGAGCATCTCCCCCGGCTCATGAGAACAATACTCCCTCTTGAGATTCGCGATGCGATGGTCTCCGGGCTGATCCCCTCTTTTTTTGCCACCGACCGGCACTGGCGAGTGATCTCCCCCTCTCGTGCACGCTCTACCTGTGTTTTCATGGGTCACCGGTTGCAGGAATTGTAAATTTGTGCCAGTAGTGTTTTAATACCATCGATCCCTGACCGCTGATATTCTTCAGGGGTACTATGCTATGGTATTTCCTGAGTCAAAGAAGGATTTCCGGAGTTTTATTCATGATGTACTCCCGTTGTTTCTGCATATACCCCTTAAAGAAGGGGGACTCCCGGCTCGTGATCCCGCTCGTGGAGCAGGTGCAGGGCACGATTGGACTGGACCGGACTGCCAGGACGGCGTTCACGATTGTCATGCACGAAACATAGAGATGCGCCATCAACGTAAACAGAATTTTTATAAAAAATTCCCCGTTCGCCGCAGTTCCCGGATTCAATCACTCCTCTTCTCCCGTGCCTCCATCATCACAACCTTCATCCATCACTACCACGACACGATACATATGCCCGATGCCCGCGACCTGTTCAGTGAGGCAAACGAACTCGTGGAACCCGGTCGGTTGGACGAGGCACTCACCCTGTTCCCGGCACTTCTCAAAACCGATTCCAACAACGCCACTCTCTGGAATAATGTCGGGATCATCCGGTTCTGACAAGGAGAATGCCGCCCGTAAGGTGTCCGCTGTCACAGATTTATATTAATCATTTTTATATGACGTCGATATGGGGGGTTCCCGCAGCCTTTCCGGGCACCGGTCGGACTGAACCACATCCCAGAAAACCGCCCTGAAGGAACACCGATAAAGAGCACTTATTATCCTGTTTTAAACAGGTATTCCGGCATTTCAACCGTTTATCACCGACTTTTTTGGTGCGGCGGACATTTCCCCCGGCACAGCCTGTCCACCGGATCCCGGTCAGCAGAATCGGAGCCCGTTTTGGGCATATTTTTCCCTCACATATCTGATCTCCCTCCATGAGGTCTTGGAAAAACGACGAAGCAATCTTCGGATGAGGGGGGAACTGTGTATCCAGGGATTAAAAATGATGAACAGCGGCTGGTCCGAGTGCGATTATGAAACACCCGATCAGGGCTCCTGCAAGGATCGCAAGAAACACCGGGGAGGTGCCCATGCCAAGGAGTTTTCCCGCAATGGGGCATCCGGTACTGAGGTTGGAATCCCCTCTGTTCCAACCTGTTTTCACTGTCTGAACCTCCACGATGATGGATCGGTTGAAATGAACGTCAACTGATTGAAATCTCTTTAAATCCCGCTCTTTTTTTATTCGGCACCGCCCTGTTTTATGTTGCCCCCCGGGATATTTTGCATAAAAAGGGGTCTGCCGGGCTGCCTTCCGGAAAAGTATATCGTCCGGGATTGCACAGGTGAAAGTATGGCATGGATCAAATGTGTTGACGAAAAAAAAGCGGGCAGGGATGAATGGTTCAATTCTGAAAAAATTGAATCAATTTATTACAGTCTTCAAGATGTCGGGGACAACTATTCTAAAGAAATTATTGTCAAAATAAAACCCCATGATTTTGTAATTATTCAAAAAACACTTAAAGTAGGTGAAGACGATCACTTCAGACCCAAAAAATCAGTTATAGAGAAGGATTTTCTAAAAAAGGCAGAAAAGGTCATTGAAGATGTAATCAAAAAAATAGGGGGGGTTAATAAGATCCAAATGATTGATTTAAAAGATAAAATATAAATTTGTCCGGTTGGGTACGCATTTGCGCACCGGAAGGAATCAAGAAAGTTGGACATGTCCAACTCTTCAATGGAGCGCATACTTTCAGGAACGCATCCGGTCAGGCAACGGATACTGACCCCGGATTCACCAATGCGTGGTTCAATAAGAGTCTGGCACTGGTGAATCTGGAGAAAGATACCGGGGCACTCCGTGCACTCGATAAAGTCCTCACGTTGAACCCACTCGATAACGAGGCACAATCCCAGCGTGCGTTGATTGTGGGGAAAATGGCACAGGGTAGTGAAACAGGGAGAACGGATTCGCATTCGGCACAGTCTCAATTGCGGGTATAATGTTGTACCACGTTTTGCAACCGGGAACTGCGGAATGCGGGGCGATTCCCTTCTGATTACGCCTCAAGGATCTTATCGCCAAATGCCTTGTTCCACGGAACAACCTGTTTTGGCATTGACCCATACTCTTTCTTTGCCCTCGATGCAGATATCGCCTCGAGATAGGGTGCGACAGTACTTTGACCCGGGCGTTCGAAATACAAAAAGAACCGTTTGTTCTTTGTCTGGAAGAGATGTTTTGCACCGTCTTTTGAAGTCGCAATCAACGTGGATTTTTCCGTGTCATACCTCAATCCATTCATGATCTGTTCAACCATACCTCACCTTATATGTCTGAATGATCCGGGAGACAATAAAATCCGCGATCCCGTTATGTGAATCAATGAAGGAACAAAATCGCCGTTCCCTGCCGTTCCAACCTGTTCCCTGCCGTTCCCGGTTATACCTCCTCGCACGTGCTGTGACATGTTGGTAAAAGGGACACGTTCTGCCGGAAACGACGATAATTACACGGTGGTTTCAGCATCGCCCGTGGGTGCAATGACACGCCGTTCATCCCATCAGCACCTCACCGGCCGGGCTGGAAAGACACTTTTTATTTTGTTACCCGGGTGAACGATTATAAATACCCCGTAATGATAGTATGGGGTATATGACACTCCTTGGCATTGCGATTCTCATCCTGGTCATTATTATATTTTTAGCGATTGCATTTTATGTCGTTAAGAATATCTCACATCTGGTAATAAATGCAATTATCGGGCTTGTTACGTTGTTCATCGTGAATTTTTTTCACCTTATGCAGGTTGCCGGAAAACCCGATATCGGATTCGATTGGATCACCGTCATCATCTGTGCTCTTGCCGGGCTCCCCGGGGCAATATTTTTGATTATTCTTGATCTGGTGGGGATCACCCTCTGAACCGGAATCATTTTTTTTATCATTATAGCGGAGGTCTTTCTTGCAGGGAAAAGATCCCGGGTCCCGGCATTCACCTGCATCGTTATTTCATGTTCCTCCGGTGTGCCAAAAGACGGGTACCGGTTTAGCGGGAATGCGGACCATCCATAATAGAGTCGAAAACCCTTCTTTTACTACAACCTGGGTTTTCTCAAATGGTTGTTTGCGACATCAGGAAGGAACAATCACGAGAAGAATCCGCAAGTTTCTTTCGAATTGTCGAACCACGAAGTAGTAAGACTTGAGAAGAACTCATCAGAATTCACACAGTCAACTGTTAATTATTAAAATTTTAATTTTAACTTTTTTTAAAAATAAATACTGACTCTTTTTGTAAACGCATCCCCTCCCAATATTTTAATACTTACATTTCCAGAATGAAGCATATCCCATGTTCAAAAAAATCTCATTCCGTCTTGGTATGGAGGGCGGGCTCTACATTGGCATCTGTCTGGGAGCACTCATCGCTGCCTCACTTATCTTAGGTATGCTTCTCCTGCTGTCTCCGGATGCACTAACGGTGGTTATCGTAACCGTGGCACTTATCCTCTCATCAATCCTGCTTGCAGGTATCGTCATTTATTTTCAAAAGATCAGGAAAAAATCCCCGGATCAACTCTGTACCTGCCGGTACCGGAGTTCCCTCTATACCTACTGCCGGGAATGTGCCCTCAAGGAAAAGAGTGTCGGGCCATCTGACAGGTCAGACATGCCGGATAAATGAACCCCATTCATTATTCCCGCTCGAGAAGTACATGAAACCGCCCCGCATATCACAACCGGTCTCTACCTCTCTGCAAACCGATGCAGCGGTGAGTACTCTTATCGGTGTGATCCTCATGGTTGCTCTGGTACTGGTCCTGACAGCTATATTATCAACGCTCCTTTTCGGGTTTATTACACCGGCCCAGAAGTCCGCGTATCTCACCGCCGATGCACAGTATAGTACACAAAACGGTTACCCCGTCATCACTCTCCTCCACCGAGGGGGGGATACCGGCCAACTGCCCGGTTCGGGCAAAGGGTACCCCCTTTTAGTCCAGATCTCTTCAGAGGGGAGCAGTGAAACTGCCTGTCCCGACCCCGTCGGTCTTGTATGGGCACCGGGTTCTACCCTCTACATTACCAGAACCAGCACCGGATACAACGTGACCAATGCTCTGGGGTGGATCCCCGCCTCGTCCCAGACATTTCCCGGCAACGAGGTCACGGTCTCCGTTATTGATACGAGTAACAACCTGCCGGTATACAGTAAAAAACTCACGATTGCCGGATCATCCGGTAATGTGATCACGACACTCACCCAGAACGTAACGCTAATCCCCACTGCTACGGCTAATGTGACACCGACAGCCACCGCTACCACTGCGACGAGGACTATTACCGTAATCTGGTCTCCCGGAGGGTATGGCTATGGCTCCCTGTCCCCACCCACCCCTCTGACAAATTCCCAGGAGGTTCGTATCCCCCGGGGAAGCAGCAAGACTATTTACTTTGTCCCGAATGCGAACAGGGCAGTCCTGACCATTAAACTGGACGGAGTCACCGTATACACGGGTTCATCCACAGGATCCACCACCTCGTATATGGTATCAAACGTGGTTGAGGATCGCACATTGATCGCAACATTCGGTTGATCGGTCTTTTTGCAATGGCTCCAAAACGGTCAAGGAGGTACTTTGCGCGGCAGATGGCATGCAAAGTGTGATTGCCTCCCCCACTTACCGTCGTGAAGTCGTTTTGAAATGTCCCTCCCGCCTTTCACAAGTCCGTTATTCCGATTCGCCGACGACCTGATGTAATCTCCTCTGACCTTGAGCCATTCGTTAATCGCCTGTGTTGCCTCGGCCGATATGAACGTGTTGTAGTATCATTTACGGTTTTTTCCCGTTGCTCAT
>JAPKXV010000090.1 GCA_026394635.1 Methanoregula sp.
AGACGACCCATGTCATATCAGACGACCCGACCAGTGACTGGTCAGAAGATCCCATGAAGGCAACGTCAACGGTCGCAGCCTGGGCCGGGATGATCCCGGTGCAAGCCACACCGAGCACAACAGCCGCGAATACACAGCCACCGATGAGCAGTTTTCTCCGTTTCGTCAGGCGGTTCATCAGGCCGTCCCCTTCCCCGAACCGCCCGAACCTGACGGGATCCCGTATTCGATATTGTACCATACTGAAGGCACAGAAATGGTGTACACACCCAGCCGTTTGCTTTCGGCCTCTGCCACCTGCCGGAGCAGGCTTTCCCGGTTTTCTGGTGATTGATCGCACGTAATCCACTCCTTTGTCTCCTCAGCCATCCTGATAAAGAGGAGATTGGTGATCTGCTCGATATAATCCCCGTAATCGATCCTGTAATGTCGGAGCGTATAGCAGAATCACCAGAGTTTCTGGACTATATCGCTCATGTGCATACGGATAGAACCGGTGCCCGCATTAACCCTGCGCAATAACCAGTATGCATCACCATGCATACACAAGTAGCCTGATAAGATCATCCATACTACTAATACACATGGAGACTCTCCCCATCAGGATTCGGAAAGAGACCAAAGAGGCACTCACGAAATTCCGGGTGCACCCTCGTGAGACCTACGATGAAGTGATCGCCCGTCTTATTTCCTCCCAGACTGACAAAGATCCCATCAGCGAAGACACCCTCACGGCAATTGAAGAAGGGCTCGCTGATATCCGGAATGGAAAAACCCGTGAGCTCAACGAGTTCTGCGATGACCACGGGATCTAAAAATGTTTACCGTTCACCTCAACAAGAGAGCGCAGAAAGATCTACTCGACCTTCCGAAAAATGATGCGCGTCGCATCCGCACCACCTTAAACGAGCTCGCACAGGAAAATGAGCCGTGGCTGCTCGTCAAAAAACTCCAGGGCCACGAAGAAGTCCCGCTCTATTCGTGCCGGGTCGGGCACTACCGTATCATCCTGACCATCGATCACGGTCATCTGATCATTTTTGTGATCACTATCGATCATCGCCGTTCTGCATACCGAAATATTTGACCTGTAAGGCTGCAATCGGCTCATTCCACTGCTGGACCAGTACCGTCAACTCCCCGTTGAAAACCCGGTTCGCCCTTCCCCTCCCGCCTTCGTTGACAAATATCGGGATGATAGCAAAGTTGTCCTTACTGATGGAAAAGTTAGCAATCAAATGTTCACTGATTTTGTCCAGCCTCTATTGCGGGTCCGCAGTCAGCAAGAAAGAAAGAGCCATCCAGTTTAAGACCCGGTGGACCCGCTCCTCGGCAGTGTATAGCGGTTCTTCCTTCGCGGTCTGCGACTGCTCGTATAATCGATATAATTGCAAGGATTTTTCAGGGCATACTGCCGCCCAGGCCTGCTATGATTACTGCATATCATTAGGCAAAGGTGACATTCATCAGTTGGATGGAGATAAGAATGGTATTGCATGTGAGGGATAATGATGGAAATTACTGCAACCGTGGACAGGATTGAAGGAGAATTGGCCGTTCTTCTATTACGAGGTGACGAGAAGGTAAAATTCATTTTACCGGTGGTTTTTCTGGCGGGGATTAACGAAGGGGATATTGTCAATATCGCCATTACGAAGGATGTTGTTGCAACCGATGAAGCGAAGGAGCGGGTGATGAGTTTGATTGAGAAGTTGAAGAGGAAGGGATAGAGGGGGGGGTTTGTTTAAAATAGGATTAATAATTAGGTGGATGCCAGAATGGCTGGCTTTGCCATGTTCATGCGGTGATCCACCGTGATCCCAACCTTTTTTTTGAAGAAAAATTATTGTGGTCGTTCGTGGC
>JAPKXV010000204.1 GCA_026394635.1 Methanoregula sp.
CTTCCCACCGCCATACTTGCTTCCGGGTTCATCGAGGTCATCGATTATCGGAAAAATCAAAAGGACGTAGTAGTCTGCCCGCATTGCGGTGTGCAATTGTTTGGGGTGGAATCAACCCTGGTACACAATGATGATAAAAAAGACAGTGAGCCAATTGACGACCCGCCCGCCCCTCACGTGAAGTAGGGGGTTGTATCCCTCAATTTTTATTTGAGGTAATACCCGATTGCCATGAAGGCGAGCCCGAGATAGAACATGATCGCAAAAGGCCAGGAGAATCCGAGGTTGATGGTATCCAGCCTTTTTAAGTCCTGAATAAAGATCATAATAAAACCGAGTGCGAAAAGTCCGAGGCTGATCTGGCTTTTGGTTGTCTTGTCCATAGATAACGTCTCCCGTACACACTATCAACCCGTGGTGAAAAAGGCTTTTGGTTGCCATCCCGACCGGCATACGAATGTTAAAAATCCCCGATTACCAGTGAATAGAGATCCGAGGAAATTTCCGGAGGAGAATCAACAGGACCTGTAGCGATCTGCTCATCGGGATACCCGAGGTTTTCACAGACTGCCACCCTGAGCGGGAGATTGAGTGCCCGGAGCCTCTTAAATAATTCACGGGTGTCAAATTTCGGGTCAGCGAGGAGAAAGACTATTTTTTTGCACAGCACTTCGTCCAGGGTGTCGTTCATCCCCTGCTCGTGTCCTGTGCCATGGGCTACAACGGGAACGACCCGTGCCAGCGGGATCCTGAGCCGTGCCGCTGCAACCTGGAGAGACGAAACACCCGGCACCACGTCGCCCCTGAGATACCCGAGCCCGGCAAGCATGGGGTCACCCGTCGAGAGGACAACCGCGTCGTCCGGGAGCGTGTGCAGTGCTTTGAAGTCATCTATGGTTTTGACGGTGCAGTTCGGAGGTATATGCGACCGGCAGATCTCAATTGCCCGGTCTGATCCATAGATCAGGGTCGCCGATCTGATGACGCGTATCGCTTCTTCCGTGAGCAGACCGGGGCCACACCCCACACCAACAATCTTCATGGAGTCTCTCCTATAACCCCGCCGTCCCTGTTCACGATCACCACATGAACGTCCGGATGGGTTTTCTTATACGAGAGAAGAACGGTTTTTACAATATCTCCAAACCCGGGCGATGCACCCAGTTCTCCCACTGTAGAAAACCCCGTGCCTTCCAGAATATCCGGCCTGATGTACCTGAGGACCAGTGCGGGCAGTCCGAAAAGGACCACAGGGGCACGGGCAACCGTGAGCGCATCGTGGATCTTCGAACCGATCAGCACGACATCATGGTCCGGATACCGGAGTCGGGCGTACCGGAGGCCGGTCCGGCCGGTGGTCAGGACGGCATGCCGGGATGCAGAGATCCTGTCCATCACGGACTCTGTCAGGTGGTCATCCCAAGGCTCGACAAGCCCTGTGGTACCAAGTACCGATATCCCCCCTTCGATGCCAACCCGGGAATTGAGCGTCTTCTTCGCCACCGCAGCACCTTTTGTCACCGACAACGCAATGGTGGCCCCCGACAGACCGGTCTGATCAAGTGCCTCCTGCACAGACTGGAGGATGCAGGAGAGGGGCACCGGATTGATTGCCGGCATTCCTTTAGAAAACCGCGGTGTGGTGCGGACAAACGTCCCAATCCCCCTCCCGGGCACAAGTTCGATACCGGTCTCCTTTTTTTTGGCCCGGGCAACAAATTCACAGCCAGCCGTGGCATCTGCAGGATAATCTCCGGAGAATTTTTTCGCGCTCGCCCGCCCGCCCCTCGCGGTGACGGGGACCTCCACAAGCAGTCCGCAGGGGATGGTGATATGAACTGAAGAGATATCCGCGTGCAGCGAGAGAACAGCCGCTTTACACGCCGCAGCAGCAGTGGTCCCGGTCGTATATCCGCGGCGCAGTACCGTTCCTGAGGAAGTAAGGACAGAAAGCCCTTTTGCGACATCAGCAAGATCCCCCTGCGACCGGCACTTCTCCTGCCAGGCTTTCGGGTATTCAAACCCGGTGACCGGATCCCGCATGCGTGGTCTCCTCTGCATGGATTGTTATGCATTCGTTCATTACAGCCACAGCGACCGGGGTCCCGCCCCGCGTCCCTTTGTTGGACACAGAGGGGACAGAAAGCGTCCGGAGCACCTCTTTTGATTCCGCCGCATTCACAAACCCTACCGGGGTGCCAATGACGAGCGCCGGCCGGATGCCGCGCCCGACCATATCGCACACGGCAAGGAGAGCCGAAGGAGCATTCCCGATCACGATGATCGAACCTGCGATGCGATCCTCAAGCGAAATAAATCCCGCAGATGTACGCGTGATTCCCCGGTCACGGGCAAGGTCAGTCCCGTAGTCAAGCGCACAGAGCACCTCAGAAGTATGCCCTTCTTTCTGGATGCCTGCCTGCACCATCCTGATATCCGTGATAATTGGCGCACTCCGGTCGAGCGCAGCGCGTGAAGCACCGACAGGATCGTGACAGAACCGCATCAGCTGCGCCATCGAAAAATCCCCCACTGCAACCGAGCACCGTTGCCGGATCCGGTCTTCGGGTGTTGTGTTCCCGATCACCGACCTCGCCAGCATCCGTGACTTAATTGAGATCTCGTATGCTTCGCGTGTCTTTGCGCCCAGATCAGTATAGGCACTTCCGGTGGTATCCCCGTGGCGTGATGATTCCCTTGACATCCTTTCCCCTCCTCCAGATCCTGCTCTCAAGCCCCCCGATGATGACCGTGGTATGCATGTCCACACCGTCAGACCACTGTTCAATCTCACCCAGCGTTGTTATGGTGATCTTCTCTCCCTCGCGGAATGCATTCTTAACGATGCCAATGGGGGTTTTCTCATCCAGATATTTTCGTGCGATTGTCATTGCAGCCAGAAAGTTATGCGGTCTGCCCCGGCTTCTGGGATTATAGAGAACAACCGGGATCCCTGCCGAGAAGACTGCGTCAAGCCTCTTTTCGATGACGTCAAGCGGGGTCAGAAGGTCAGAAAGGCTGATCACGGCAAAATCCCCGGAGAGGGGGGAGCCGATCCTTGATGCAGCAGCGTTTGCAGCAGTCACCCCGGGCACTATTTCGACCGGCATTGCGTCGTTCTCGTGCTCCAGGACCTCGAGCACGATCCCTGCCATCCCGTATACCCCGGCATCGCCACCGGAGATTATCGCAACCCTGCGTCTCTGCGCCATTTTGATAGCAGTTTTCGCACGCTCGACTTCCTTTCCCATCGAGCTGCGGACAATAGTTTTCCCGGTCAGGAACTCTTTGAGCTGGTCAAGGTACGTGTCATTGCCGATAACAATCTCTGCTCCCGCGATCACCTTGAGCGCCCGTGCAGTCATCTGGTCAGGGCTCCCGGGCACTATGCCCACGATGGCAAGTGACCCTTTCCCTTCAGCGGGCAATTGCAATGGTCACCCTCCCGAATACTGTTTTTTCCATGACAAGTTCCTTATGTTTTGACAGGGCAAGGGCAGAGGGCTCTGCAACCCCCACGAGCCCGATCCGCCCTGCCCGTGAGGGTGATCGCAGGGGTTGTGCATTGATAATTTCATCATCAAGAAATATCAAGCCGGCAGGGAGTGATTCGATTGCCTCGGAAAGCCCCGTCTCCTGATATTTCTTTGCCGTTGTCGCATATACGAATACCTCATGGGGGGAGATCCTGCATGTACCGAGTGCCTGGCGGACCGCGTCCAGTACTTCTTCTTTTTTTATCCCCTTCCGGCACCCGATACCAACGATATATGTGCCTTTATTGAAGAGGACAGATACCTTAGGGCCGGCGATCACGATTGCCGGCCCCCGGATTGCGTGCACGGGCACTTCACCATCAATGATTGCAGCATTTACCTGGCGGGTGGAATCCCGGTTCGCGATATCGCAGCCGAGTCGTTCTGCGATCACTTCGACAGAATCCCGGCCCATTGCTTCAGTCGCTGTGGTAATCACCGGCCTGATGCCGAGGGCAGCAAGCTCCTGTGCAAGTTCATTGGCGCCGTGGTGCCCCCCAATCAGGGGTATAGCGTACAAGAGGTCCGGGCTCACCACGACTACCGCGGGATCCACCCACTTATTCTCAAGTAACGGTGCGATTGAACGTATGACAATACCGGTTGCCATCAGCGCGACAATCCGCTGTGCGGATTTATAGGTCCGGGCAAAGACATCGGCATCGTAGGGGAGCAGAGTTGCGTCAAGATGCTCTGCAATCCGCCGTGCCTGCGGAAATGACCTCGGAAACGCGATCACAACAGTCCCGGTCATGAATACAGGTGCGACCTCCTGTACTGGTTGTGCGGATCAACAACCTGCCCGATGATCAGGAGCGCGGTCTTCTCGATCTTGGCTTCCTTCGCTTTTTGCGCGATTGTGGCCACCGTCCCACGGATGATCTTCTCGTCATCCCACGATGCATGGTACACGACTGCTGCCGGGGTATCGGGCGGACAGGTGAGTTTTTTTGTAACTTCCTCAAACCGGTCGGTGCCCAGGAATACTGCCATGGTTGCACCGAGTCCCGAGAGCTCGGGAATGTGGTCCTCTTCAAGTGTCTTTCCGGCAGGACGGGTGATGACCAGTGCATCGGTGATCCCGTTGAGCACCAGTTCGATCTGGAGCGCAGCGGCTGCGGCAAACAGCGATGAAACCCCGGGGATAATCTTTGCTGCAACACCCCTTTTTTTTAGTTCTGCTATCTGCTCGATAATTGCACCAAAGAGAGAGGGATCTCCGGAGTGGAGCCGGACTACGGTTTTGCCGGATTTTGCGTGCCACTCCATTTCCGTGACGATCTCTTCGAGCTGCATTCCCCAGCTGTCAAGCCGGACGGGTGCATCTGACTGATTAACAAGTTCAGGATTGACCAGCGACCCGGCAAAGACCAGTACATCTGCACGCCTGAGGAGATTTTTTCCTTTTACGGTGATTAATTCAGGATCTCCCGGGCCGGCACCAACGAAATAAACGACCGGCTCCGGTACGTGCGGCATCTTATCGCCTCGCATACATGACACTCAGGTAGTCGCTTCTCTCCGGCATATCGCCATCACGGTACACCTTCATATCAGGGAAATACATCCGCTCGATTAAAACAAACGTGCGATACCCCTCTTTTCGGAGTTCTGCAGCACGCTCCTTTGGCCTTCTTACTTTTAAGAGGATACGGGTGTCGGGGATACCCTCATCGGACACAATAAACCCTCTGGAGAGCGAGAGGTTTGCCGCTGCTGCAAATGCGGTGATCGCTGAAATGCCGGGTTCTGTGCGGCATTCTATCTCAGGATATCTCTCCTCCATGACCTCGCAGAGCCGGGAGAACGTCGAGAAAAAGTTAGGGTCGCCAAGGATGCCAAACACCGCACAACCCTGCTGTGCTTCCGGGGCAATCAGTGCCGCATTTTCGCGCAGGCTTGCGGTGATACGGGATTCGTCATCGGTCATCGGAAAGTCGAGCATGACCGGTTCACGATAGGGCCGGACAAGGTCGTACGCAATCCGGCCGGGCACAAAGACTGCATCGGCTTCTTTGATGAGACGGACTGCCCGCAGCGTAAGGAGCTCCGGATTTCCCGGGCCAAGTCCCAGGCCGATCAGCATGCGGCACCTTTCCCGACGATCACATAGACCGGATCGATGGGTTTGAACATGATGCTTTCTGAAATCCTGTGCGAGCGCGCGATTTGCACAAGGATGACCTCGGAAAAGATCCCAAGATCCTGCATCGTTTCTACGGTTGTCTGCAATGTCGAAACCAGGACCGCATTCACCACGATGTTCCGGCGGACGCGCTGTGCGAGAACCGGCAGGAATTCCGCAATTCCATGAGACCCTCCGACAAACGCACCGTCAAATATCCGGCTGTCGGCAGCAAGAAAATCATGCGCCTCACCGCAAACAAATTCAATTGTTTTTACACCCTCGCGTTTCGCCGCATTTTTTGCGAACCGGATTGCTTCAGCCCGCCGGTCAATGGCAACAACATGTGCCATCACTTGTGCAGCAGCGATCGAAACCTTTCCGGTGCCGCAACCGATATCGAGCACCAGGTCCCCGGCACGCAGTCCGAGCTTGAAGATCGCGACTGCCATGACTTCATCCTGCGTTGGGCCACCCGGAAGCTTCGATGGGTTCATCTTTCCAAACTTTAGTTGTGTTAACGTATTAATAATTGTTAAACTGGTACAGGACAAAATCTCTTTAGAACGGAAAAGAAAGGACGACCCTCAATAAAGCAGTCATTGACCCTTAACTCCGCAAAGGTTCAAGGAATATCTTGAGCAGAGAAGCCTCTTGAACAGGGCTGTTGGCAGGGCCTGTAAACACACACAATCCACAGTGGATTATTTTAAAAAAATACATAATGATATCTTAAAAGTCCGGCATAACCCGGAACTGGTCGATCTCTTCGCGGTCGAGCTGCTCGAGGAATGCCTCGGCCGCGTGGTTGATGTCCTTGCTCGCGGTGATTGCACGGCCGACCACGAGAATATCTGCGCCTGCTTTTAATGCGTCCTTGACCACGTTCACGCGGATTCCGCCGGCGGTTGCGATGAGAAGTTTGCCGCCGGCTGCTTTCTTGAGTGCCGCAATATCGCCCCATGCATGGGCGGTGTCGTCGGTGTCGATCGCACGGTGAAGCTCCACGATGTCCGGCTTGACCTTGAGTTTCTCGATCACTTTGACCGGGTTCTGCACGTTCAGCATGTCGATGATCGAGTAGATGCCGACCTTGCGGGCTTCGGCGATCGCCTTCTCCATCGTGGAAGTCGGGGCGAGCCCTGATATGACGACTGCATCTGCGGAGGCATCGGCTGCCATGCGGGTTTCGAGGTTGCCGGTGTCCAGGATCTTCATGTCCGCGATAACGAACGCGTTGGGGCGCAGCTCGCGGATCTCGGAGATGACGCCAAGCCCGAACTTCTTGATAAGCGGTGTCCCCGCTTCGATGATCACGTGGTCGCTTGTGGGTACCTGCGTGAGCACCGCTGCGACCTTTGCCATGTCCACAAGGTCAATTGCAACCTGTAGGTAGGGCGGGTCCCAGAGGCGCTCTACCTTGAATCCCATGATCGCGTGGGCGGCGCGGTCTTTCTCAAACACGAGTGTCTTTGCATCGGGGAACTTCTCAAACGCCCGGTTGATTGCAAGCTTCGTCGCACCGTAGTTGTACCGGTAGATCTTGTTGTAGTCTTTCGCGTCCGGGTGCAGGAATGCAGATACGAGGATGACAATATTCTCTAACTCCACCTTTGCGTTCTCAAAGACTTTCTCTTCGAGGCAGTCAGCGACCGC
>JAPKXV010000239.1 GCA_026394635.1 Methanoregula sp.
CCATCGAAAACCGGTTCATCTTGGATCTCTGGTAATGAGGTGAGATGGGGGATTTCTACAGAGCCAATTTCTCGTTTCTTGATGCGGGTACGATAATTAACCGGTCTTGATGGTTCTCTTTTGTGAACACCAGCCTCGTCTGATGGGTATCCGTGCAGGGAGTCCTTTAGAGTTTTGAAACAAGGTCCCGTAAGATTACTGCCGGTTCGGGTGCCTTTACGACACTCGACGCGAGTAACACCCCGTCAGTTCCAAGGTCAATGGCAATCTTCACGCACTCCCCGGACTGGATGCCTGCTCCCGTGAGCACCTTTACGTTTTTGTTCACCGCATGCACGGCAGCAACGGATCGTCTGATAATCTCGGGGTTCGCTTTTGAGACCGAGACTCCGCTGCCGATCAGCTCCGGCGGCTCGATTGCGACATAGTCCGGTTCAAGCGCTGCTGCGCCTGCACTCGTCCTCTCGTTGTTTGAGCAGATCACGGCGATCAGTTTCTGTGCTTTCAGCGCCCGGACCGAATCTTCGATATCAGCGAGGCTGAGGCGACGTTCTGAGTGATTGATGAGCGAGCCGCTGGCTCCGGCAGTTTTGATGGCGTGGGCTGTGATCTGCCCGGTATGGGCACCGGGCTCTGTCCCGTCAACATGCTGGGCATAGACCGGGATCATAAAATGATGGGCGAGCGGGTGGAGGTCAATATAGGAGGGGGCGATACCAATGGTAACGCCACTTTCCTGCGCGACCATCTGCGCTGCAGTCGCGATTGCATGGGCGCGGGCACCCATCCCTTCCTTGTACGTTTTAAGGTTGACGAGGATCAGCGGTGAGGACATGGTTACTTTCTCCCTGACTGTAATGGAGTGTTCCGGTTGAAAAAGGATGAAGATTTGGGAGCGCTGCCGCCCGTTCCCCTTACGATTCGTCAAGCCCCCTGACACTATGGCCTGCCGTTATCCCGCCAAGGGAGATCGCATTCGCCTGCTCTTTGAGCTGCACAAGTCGCCTGTGCGAAACGGGACTGTCGTCCTGCTGTGCGATCTGAAGTGCTTCACGGTAGAACCCTGCCATCTTTTCCGCGTACGCCGGCGTCCTGCCCCGCGCATCAATAGCGACCACCCCGATACCTGCCCGCATGAGCGACGGGATATGGTCGAGGAGACAGGTCTCCACTGCATTGAAGAGGTGTGTCCGGCATGAACCGTCAGTACGCACGGGGGATATCCTTCCGGTGCTGTCCCGGATCCCCGTGAAAGTTCCCGGTGCGCTGCTGTATCCGGCCCCTGCTTTGCAGAGGATGTGTGGCTGGAGCAGGCAGTCCGCAGAAATCATTGTTTCGGCATTTCCCTGCACGATCAGTTCAAATTCAGTGCTGCATCCCTCCTGCCGTGCATGCCGGACAAGTTCTCCTGTCTCCGGTATGGACAGTTCCGGCGATACCGTGAGACTGAAGAACAGGGGTGCAAGGCTTTTTACGGTCATGTGCTTGAAGATGTTGAGGCCGGCAGACCCTGCAACCGGCATCTCCGGCACCACTTCCCGTACTGCGGCTGCCGCCCCGGTACTGGCCACCATGCACGCAGCCAGCCCCTTTTTGTGGAGCAGGGGGAGGCTCTCCTGCAGCATGTCCCGTTCAGGCTGCCCGGTTATCCGCGGGAGTTTCCAGACCAGCGGTATCCTTGCCTCATTGCAGATCGCAAGGACTGCTAGTAGCTGTTCTTCGACCGGTTGAGGGCAGATCGTCCGACAGTTTGGCGATGTAACTTTCCCGGACACGGGCTCAAAGACGA
>JAPKXV010000424.1 GCA_026394635.1 Methanoregula sp.
TGCACTCGTTTCCGGGGGTATTGACTCGCCTGTTGCCGCGTGGATGATGATGAAGCGGGGCTGCCGTATCATTCCACTCTTTGTCACACTCGACAC
Organism: Methanoregula sp.; assembly: GCA_026394635.1. GTDB lineage: Archaea > Halobacteriota > Methanomicrobia > Methanomicrobiales > Methanospirillaceae > MVRE01. Next base: position 97 of record JAPKXV010000424.1, read on the forward strand.
GTTTCTTGATGAGACCACAATTGCACGGGCGCAACGTGTAGTCAAAGTCCTAGAGAATTACCAACCGGGCATCGAACTGAATGTAATTTCAGATTCATACCTTGCAGCGGCAAAAGGAGAACTCATCCGCAAACGTCTGGAGAAGTACACCTGTATCTTCTGCAAACGCCGGATGTACCGGGTTGCAACAGCGTTTGCACAAAAGATTGGGGCAAAGGGAATCGTGACCGGTGAATCCATCGGGCAGGTGGCGAGCCAGACTCTGGACAATCTCATGGTTCTGACCGATGCCGCGGAGATCCCAATCTACCGGCCATTGATCGGGTTTGACAAGGAAGATGCGATCCGTCTCGCCCGTGAGATCGGTACGTTCGAGCAGTCAATCTCCCCCGCGTCCGGGTGCAAAGCGGTACCGAAAGGACCATCAACGAAAGCGAAACTGGAAAAGATCCGGGAAATTGAAGGGAAACTGGAGGTGAACGGGATGGTGGTGCCGGTTGGACTGGTTGGATTGGTACATTCGGGTACTCGGCAATAGTCACATTTATATTACTAAATGTTAAAGTTATTTAACAAAGGAAACCCATGAAGAAGAACACATTCTATCTTTTCGGTGGTTGCATCGCGCTCGTCCTGCTCGCAATTTTCTGGTATTCGGTCGAGACGCACTTGCCACCGTTGCTGATTGAATCTGCATTCATCATCGCAATCGGGATCAGCTACCTTGCACGAAAAAAGGTGACCGACCTGATCGAAGACGAACGCAGCGCAAGGATCACCGAGAAGGCAGCCCTGAGAACGTTCCAGGTCTTCTGGGTGGTATTCTGTGCCATCTCAATCGGGGCGGTCATGAATATGCTCTATATACCACAACTTCCCCGGCAGCGTTTTTCCGAACCTTCCCAGGAGATTCTGCCACGGGAGATCCTGCCACCCCGTATGATGGGATATCTCCAGCTCGGCCTGCTCTGCCTGATGATCTTCCTGTATGTCGGGTTCAGGATCTATTACGCCCGGAAATACGGGGACTGGGAGACCGATGAAGAATAAGATCAAAGTGTTTCGTGCGATGCATGATCTTACCCAGGAAGACCTCGCGCAGATAGTCGGCGTCACGCGGCAGACCATACTTGCAATAGAGAAAGGAAAATACGTCCCGTCCCTTGATCTCGCCTTTAAGATTGCCCGGCATTTTAAGGTAAATATTGAAGAAGTGTTCACGTACAGCGAAGAAGGCAGGACTATCGATGTCGATTAAAAAAACATTTCTCCGTTTCAGGGAAGGTGCGGGGGGACCTCGTACTCCCATTTCTGACCATCCGTTCCAGGATCGTTTCATACCATGATAACTGTATCAACAATTATTTCCAAAATGTAACTTTCAACAGTAAAATCAAAAGGTATATATTACAAAATGTAAAATATACTTTACATGGTGAGTGCAGGCATACCATGCCAGCACCTGCAAGAATAACAAGGAGAATCACATCATGAAAACACCCGGAATCTATTACGGTCTCATTGCCGCATTCTGTGTCCTGACACTCTTTATTGGCATAGTCACCGCTGCGGATCTGACACAATCTGCCACAAACTGCACGGGGAGACCTGGCTTTGGGCATGGGAATCCCCCGTCACCCAATGAGATGATCACTCATCTTGAACAGCAGGGTGTCGATGTCACCGAAGTGAAAACAGCACTCCAGAATGGGGACTCTGCAACCGTGAAAGCATGGTTTGACACGTACCGCGAAGCTCACAAAGACCAGATGAATGACTTTCGCATGAAAGGAAACCTGCATGCGCAGGCTGCCCACTGACTGAGCCGGGGAGCACCAAACACCCGTTTCCAAATTTTTATGACCGGTATTCTCAAATGTCAGCCATTTCCCGGGGAAATGGGGAATTTGATAAAAAAAATTCCCAGATTGGCACTACAGTGTGCACATCGGGGGAGAGAAATTGACATGATAAACTCAATTAAAAAAACGGAGAGGGTATGAAAGTAAAAACAATTGTCCTCATTATCTTTTTATTACTCGTATGTATTTCACCAGCAAGTGCAGCAGGGACCATCATTGCCATGTCACCCCAGGATGCTGCTGCACTCGTGTATGTATCAGGGTATGATCTTGATCCCGCGGTTTTTTACCCCTATGAGAAGGGAACAGTTACGGTCCATGTATACAACGCGGCAAATGCGTCGGTCGGACTCTCTATGCCGGATCTCATCGACCCGAATGTGAACGTCATAAACAAGAACTCATTCACCACGATGACCAACATCGGGCCGGGGGCAACTGTGGACTTTTCTTTTCTTGTCACCGTAGATCCGCCGGATGGAACATACTTCCCGTTATTTACTGTCCCGACAAAGACAGAAAATTCCGTCCACTCAACCCTCAAGATCGTTGTGGATTCAACAGATATCAGGGCAAGCATCTCAAAAAAACCAGACACATTCTCGGTCTCAAAAAAGGACACGGTGAACGTGAGCATTGTCAATCCCCGTGATGGGGATATCACCGATGTCCTCATCATACCAGAGGGCACCGGGGTTGATGTAACACCATCGGAAACCTTCGTTGGGACCCTGAACGCTGGCAGTTCTGTCCAGGTCCCGTTCCAGATCACTCCTGGCCAGCAGGCAAACCTCACGTTCCATGTCAGTTTCCATAACGGGGATAACAAGCACACCACCGATGTTTCCCTCCCGATCGTGATTGGTGAGGATAAGCTGGCCGTCGTACCTATCGTCAACAATGTCGCCCTTACCTCTTCCGGATCTGTCTATACCGTGACCGGAGATATCAATAACGCCGGTCTTACGGATGCAAAATCCATGGTTTTAACGATTGGCACACCTGCACGGGCGGTCGAACCCTACGCGGAATATGCGATTGGATCGCTTGCGGCCGATGACTTTTCGAGCTTTGAACTATCGTTTACAGGTACCGACCTTTCGGCTGTTCCCCTGATCATCACCTGGAAAGACAAAGACGGGAATCAACGGGAACTCGTGTGAGCAATTCAGGAAGTTCGGGCAGTTCCGTGACTACAAGCACCACATCAGGAAGTGCAGTTTCAAGGACAGGTGGCGGTCCCCAGGGAGGTGGCAGCATTTTCGGATTTGGTGGAAGTCAGGGCGGAGGCATCAGTTCGTTTTATCCTGTTATTGCCGGCGGTATCATCCTCGTAGTGGGTATCGTAGTCTATAAGAAGCGGAAATGGTTTGCTGCAAAGCTGAAGAGAAAATGAGTGATCGAACATGAGTGAAGTCCCACTCATCCGGCTTGCCGATGTCACAAAAGTGTACAACCTCGAGAGTGGCGACTTTGTTGCGCTCGATCATGTGTCGCTCGATATTATGGAGAACGAATTTGTGGCGATCATGGGCCCTTCTGGCTCCGGTAAATCGACCATGATGAACCAGCTTGGTATCCTTGACGTCCCCACATCCGGAGAACTGTTCATCAACGGGAAGAACGTGGCCGGCATGACAAACCTTGAGCGCACGCACATGCGCCGGGACATCATCGGGTATATCTTCCAGAAATTTTACTTAATCCCCCTCCTCTCGGCATACGAGAACGTGGAATACCCGCTTATCCTCAAATACAAACAGCGGGATATGTCCGGAAAAGCTGCAGCCGTCCTCAAATCCGTAGGGTTTGATGAGGATCTCAGTGCCCACCGCCCCTCACAACTTTCGGGCGGGCAGCAGCAGCGGGTCGCAATAGCCCGGGCACTGGTCAATGACCCGAAGATCCTCCTGTGCGATGAACCCACCGGCAATCTTGACCGGAAGACGGGGTTCCAGATCATGGACATCCTTACCGGACTGCATAAAGAAGGAAAGACGGTTATTCTGGTGACCCACGACCCGAAAATAGCGGAATATGCACACCGGACGATACAGCTTGAAGACGGGAAGGTTGTCGCATCATGAAGGACATCTTCTTTGATCTCTCGGTGCGCAGCGTAAAACTCAATTTCATGCGCTCGCTTCTGGCATCCATTGGGATCGTGATCGGGGTCGTTGCCATCTCATCCATGGGGATGCTGGGGACCAACATGCAGCTGATCGTCAAAAACCAGCTCACGGCGGGCATCAACACGATCGTCATCACGCCCGATGTCGTAAGGGCTGAACCGGGTTCAACCAGTACCACCCCAACGGGGATCACCGAAAGCCAGCTCAGGGATATCCGGGACGCAGCGGGAACAAATACCGTCATACCGATCGACAGGACAAATACCCAGTTCTCAATAGGATCCGTTGACGGGAGAGGTTCAATCATGGGGTTTGATCTGACCGATATGAAAAATATCATGAATGTCTCGGAGGGATCGACCCCGCGCGGTGAGAGTGATGCCATCGTGGGTGCTACGATTGCCAGCAGGTTTAACTTAAAGATCGGGACCCGGATCAAGATCGGGGAGCCAAATATCAGTGCGACCCGGCCGGTCGTCCGGGTGGTCGGCATTCTCCCGACAATTGGGATGTCATCCTCAAATGGGATCAATACCGACAATGCGATCATCGTATCCGATACCTGGTACAGCGCCCAGTTCGGCGGGGATAACGTGTACGACCAGGTGAACGTGAACCTCAAGGATGTCAGCACATTATCTGCTGTCGAAACTGCCATTGACAATAAAGTCAACCGGAACAAGGATGTTGTCCGTATCTCCGATGCCAGCTCACGGGTTACCAGCGTCTCTTCGACGTTGAGCTCCCTTACCACCTTCATCCTTGCAATCGGCAGCATATCTCTGCTTGTCGCTGCCACGAGCATCTTCAATGTGATGATGATGTCAGTCAATGAACGCGTCCAGGAGATCGGCATCCTGCTCTCCATCGGGACAGAGAAAGGTGAAGTGCGACGCATGTTCCTGTATGAAGCGTTCATACTGGGGATTATCGGTGCCATTATCGGGGGGATCATGAGCATTGTCATCGGGTATTCCGTGGTGAGTGCGATGATTGGCAATACTGCGTATTTCTTCCTTCCCGAGAGCATCATCTACGTCCCTGCCGGGATGATCATCGGTGTGATCGTCTGTATCGGCTCAGGATTGTATCCCGCATGGAGGGCATCGAACATGGACCCGATTGAGGCACTGAGAGCTGAGTGAGCGGGGATGTATACTCAACTTTTTACCGAAGGGATCTTTGGATCGGATGGATCCAACAAGGTTTGAGAAACGGCAGCCGGGGAGTATAACTACAGGCTGGGACTCATGTCTGCCGGCCCATGGAATCCTGAGGACATCAGATCAACCTGACCGGTTATCGCTGCTGCAGGAATCCGGAGATTATGGACAACTGCGGATTTGTGTACGAGGAGTGCTGCAACATCAGGCTCAATGCGGAGCAATTCCAAGTCAAACCTAAAAAATTCCCTGCGCCACTTCAGATGGTGTATGCAGGGCATTGAGCGCAGGAAGGGAGGGGGTGGCCCCTATTCCTAATTGCCTGCATCCATCTGCAGCTTCAGGAGCGCCGCGGCAATCTCAAGCGAGGTATAATCGTCAACCATGATTCGCTCGACGGCCTCTATCTGTTTTTCAAGGTTACCGGCATCGACAGTCTGCTTGATTTTATCGGTAAATGCTTTTGTCCTTGACTCTGCAGCATCACGCGCTGAGGGGATGGGGATCCGGGAGATCGTGATATTTGCAAGGCGCTGGATCTCGCGCATCTTGTACACATCTTCAGGGCCGACAAAGGTGATGGCACGTCCGCTCCTGCCCGCCCGTGCCGTCCTGCCGATCCGGTGGACGTAATATTCAGCGACCTGCGGGACATCCAGGTTGACAACCAGATCGATGTCATCGACGTCAATTCCCCGTGCTGCGACATCGGTAGCCACAAGCAGGTCGATCTCGCCTTTGCGGAACTGCCCCATCACCCGGTCACGCTGGGACTGTTTCAAGTCCCCGTGAATTTCGCCCACACGGTACCCAAGAGGTCTGAGCCGTTTTGTCAACTGGTCGACGCGCCGTTTCGTGTTACAGAATACCAGCACGAGTTTTGGGTCCATCTGGTCCAGGAGCCGGCAGAGTACGTCGAACTTATCCCGGGTGTGTACGTCGATATACCGCTGTTCGACCTCGGGGACGGTCAGTTCCTTATGAGGGATCTCGACAAACTCCGGGTTCTTCTGGAACCGCCGGGAGATTGAAAGGATGGGTTTTGGCATGGTTGCGGAGAAGAGGACGGTCTGCCGTTCCAAGGGGGTCTGCTTAAGGATCGTTTCGATATCGGGAAGAAACCCCATGTCCAGCATCTGGTCTGCCTCATCAAGGACAACCATCTTCACCCGGGAGAGCGAAAGCGTCCGGCGGCGGAGGTGGTCGAGAACGCGTCCCGGAGTCCCGACAACGATCTGGACACCGGTCTTTAATGAGCGCAGCTGCCGTTCGATCGGCTGCCCGCCATAGATGGGTAGCACGGTCGTATGGGTCATGTGGGCTGCAAGCTGGGCGATCTCTTCTGCGGTCTGGATTGCAAGTTCCCGGGTGGGGGAGAGGATGATGACCTGGGTCTGCCGGTCATGGGGATCGAGCCGTTCGAGCGCGGGAATACCAAACGCCGCGGTTTTTCCGGTACCGGTCTTTGCCTGACCGGTCACATCATTGCCTGCAAGGATAAGGGGTATTGCACTGATCTGGATTGGTGTGGGTTCTTCAAAACCCATATCTTCGACAGCCCGGAGTATTTTTGGGCTGATGTTGAATTTTTTGAATGAAAAAGAGGATTCCATTTATTTATTATTGGTGCCCTGAGGTCTTTATAGATGTTATTGAAAAAACAAAAAAATTCCGGCCGTGAATCAAAAATTTTGTAATCCTCTCCTTCAAATGATTCTCATTTCGGCATTACTCCACCGAAACCTGCCATGCTTTTATCAATCACACAATACCTTAATCCCGTCAGACATCATGTATATTACTCTGATAACCTGTATTCAAGCAGAGATAATATCATCATAGAATCAGGAGTGGATTAACTGTCATTCAGGAAAGATCAAAATAACGGGGAGATCGATGTTGAGACCCAGAACGAGACCGGCACTGAAGTAATCCGTGTACGGTTGCCCAAGAAACGGAACCGGGAGATCTTTGCCTCTGCCGACCTTATGATGGGGGCAAATCACATCCGTGTCCGGTGTTTCGATGGTGTCACCCGCATGGGCAGGATCAAAGGGAAGATCAAAAAAAGGGTCTGGATACGGGAAGGAGATACGTTAATTGTTGTTCCCTGGAGCTTCCAGGACGAAAAATGTGATATTATTTACCGGTACCTCAAACCACAGGTAGAGTGGTTACGAAGGAACCGGTACCTCTAGAATCATTTTTTTAATCTATCCGTTATTCCTGTCGGACGTTGTTATTCCGGTTTACCTTCTCTCGATCGATATCCTCGTCAGAAACCCTCCCCCATCGCACTTTATTAAACTCCCTGTATACCACGATTTCCGACAGGGGATGACTACTTCATCTCGCAGGACATATACTATTGAGTGATTCGTTCACAGGAGGAAAGATGAAAGGGATATTTCTCGATTCGCGGGTCTATGTGCCTGATACCACGCAAATCCAGATCCTCGAAACAGTCGCAGGTAAACCAGCCTGCCATATCAGTCATGTTGTGCACCAGTTACTGCCTGACCACAGCGAAAGCAGCGTCCGATCAGGTGTTCACAAGTTACTTTCAAAAAGGTACCTCGACGGGGGGAAAGCAAATAACGAGATCCTGTTAAGGATCACTTCGGGAGGCCGCATGGCCCTCCAGCGGACAGCGGACTAAAACACCACTTAAATCTTCCTTGTATCTTTTTTGTTATCGCCGCTCAACAGGGCGAATTTTTGTCTCGTGATGAGTCTTTTTAGTCCGACACGTCACCTATCGGGAGGACCGGTTTCCCAAGGGTTTATCATCCTTATGGTTGTTCATTGTAGCAGGTTTGCTGCAGTAGTTTTAGAGAAGGAGAGAGATAACGGTGATTTCACTCCGTTTTTACCGGATTTATGATATTGGCAGGGAGATCGACCTTACCTGGCTGGAGCGTGAACTTGCAGAGAGCTTCGTAACAGCACGGGCGAGTTTCTTGAGGGTCAAGCAGAAGTCCATCATGATCGAGGATCCGCCCCTTGCGATCCGGATGCAGCCGGTGCGGGCGGAGCGGAAAGGAAAAACGTTTGAGTTTTCCGTGGTCGCCCGTGTATATGATATCGGGGCGATCAGTTTCTGTTTTGTGTATGAAGATCCTGCAGCGGATTATTCCTCGCTCAGCGAGATCGCATTCCTGTTTGCCGGCCAGGAAGGGCTCTCGGACTTTTATCTCCAGAACCTTACCAGACTTGGGGAGATCATCAGGCCGCATATCAAAAACTTTGCCTTCGATCAGGATTTTTTTGAGGACTATACCATCTATGTGACCGACCACCGGGACGATGCGATCGATCCGGTACCCCTGCTGATTGGTGAGATCACGACAATTTCCCCCCAGATGCGGGAGGAAATTATCAGGAATTCACTCAGTTATACCCCGGATGACCTTGCGATCATCTCCTGGGATTCGGCCCTCCTCTGCAACCCGGAGATCCCCACCGATCTCATCGACCTGATCGAATATGCCAATGTGCAGGTCCTCGAGCTGCGGTACTATGACCGGGAACTGTCCCGGCAGATGGAGAAAATGTACGATGATATTGAGCATGCTGACAGGATGTGGAGGTTCTTAAGGATGCACCAGTACCACGCGATCATGGGCAAACAGATGGAGACGTATGCAGAGATCTCCGAGATTTTTGAGAAAGTCAACAACCTGATCAAAGTCACCGAGGACGTTTATTATGCCCGGGTCTATGCCACAGCCTTAAAAGTGTTCCGGAGCAGCCAGTGGAGCGGGAGCGTGAGCCGTAAGATTGACGTGATCCGGGAGAACTATTCGATGCTCTCGGACGAAGTCCGTATCCAGCACTCAAACTTCCTCGAATGGGTGATCATCATCCTGATCGCTTTAGAGTTTGGCCTCGCCATCTGGCAGAGCATGCGGGGATAGTACCCGAAAAGATTCATCAGATGGGATTTCTGTCCTGTGATCCGGAATGGGTATGTCAGATACTCGAGAAATCTGCACTTCTCCGATCCGATAAAAACTAAACGGCAGAGGGGTAAAAGAAGAGGACGTGCTCACGATATGACCTGAATGGAACAGGACGTGTCGTGAAATTTTTAATTAAAAGTGAAAGAAAGAAAAAAATTTAGAACCGGGGTTTCCGGTGCTTTGGAAGGCAGTCCTGGCAATAGACAGGTCTTCCTTCGGTTGGCTTAAATGGTACTTCGCAATCTTTACCGCAGTCTGAACAGACTACCTTTGTCATTTCACGGGGGCCGAAGTTTCTCGGACCGCCAAAATTTGATCCATACATAATGTTTCTCAAACAGCCTTTTGTTAGAAAACTGTATACTAAAGAGAACGGCTGAGTTTAAGAAGCATTGCATGCCTGCAGGAGATTTTAGAGGACGCTACTCATGCCCATGTACATCTCTGCTTCACTACCATCATTCCCTCAATCGTTTCTCTTATTTCCTGAACCGATCCATGTAATGAGTGTGATGCGCGAGCCGCCGGTCAAAAAGATCCTGTACTGGTGCGACCACTGCAATGTTCCGCTTATCGGGCAGGGGTGTGCGTGCGGCAGGGACACAAAGAAGATCCCGCTTCTCCAGCCCTACGATCTCCGTCCGGCATTAGCGGCAGATATGGCGCTGATAACACGGCTCATCCACGAGCGGTTTGGAACGGTCCCGCTCCAGAAAATAGTACTTTTCAATAAAACCGGCGGTATCGACCGGGCTGATCTTGTGATTATGAACGGGGAGCGGTTTGGCTGGCTCACCTTTGATCCGGTTGAAAGGAAGTTCAATGTTGATATTGCTCCCGAAGCCCTGCCGTACCTGCTCCCGCATGTAACCCAGGGCATCGTCGATCTCGAAAAACATACTGATGTCAGCAGGGATAAAGGAAGGATCGGGGGCAAAAAGTTATTGCTGACAACCCCAGTTCCTGACGGAACGGTGATTGTGAAATACCGGACCAAGTACGGCACCGGCATGGTGAGGGGGGGACATATCAAAATCAAAGAGATTGTCCCCGTTAACCAAAAAACACCCCCCGACCCTGACTGGACGGTTGCCATCGGACAGAACCGGTATCACCTGAAAAATCTTGAGCGCAACGCTATCAGGACCATCCGGCACCATATGAACGACCGCCCGACTATCAATGTCTCGTTCTCCGGGGGCAAGGACAGCACTGCCGTCCTGCACCTTGCCCGAAAGGCAGGCGTGACAAAGGCGTTCTTCATAGATACCGGCATCGAATTTCCCGAAACCGTGGAGTTTATCAAAGCACAGGGAATTGAGATCATTCCGCCGGTCGTCGATTTCTGGCAGGCTGCTGAGAAAGCAGGACCACCCGGCAAGGACCACCGCTGGTGCTGCAAGCTCTTAAAACTGCGGCCGCTCAAACTCTACCTCGCAAAAGTTGGCCCGTGCGTGACCGTGCAGGGCAACCGGTGGTACGAGTCATGGAACCGGGCTGATCTTGAAGAGACAAGCCAGAACCCTGACAACCCGCTCCAGCTCAACATCTCGCCGATC
>JAPKXV010000172.1:0-4523 GCA_026394635.1 Methanoregula sp.
TCCTCTCCTTCAAGTCGTCGGCAAGGGATGAGAAGAAGAAATTGATGGGGAGGCGCAGGCCCCGTGACGCTGTCGGCTCCAGCAGGTGAAGCACCCCGTGCAGGAGGGACATATCCTTGTTGGGCGGGATCACGTACACCCGGTCAGGCAGGACTTTTGTCCTGTTGGTGACCTGGATGACCTTCATTATGGTTGCACGCTGGAGCAGCTCGGGCAGGATCCCTTTGTAGTCCGGGTCAAGGTGCTGGACAATCACAAAGGCCATGCCGGAATCCTTCGGCACTCCCCTGAGGAACCGGTCTAATGCTTCGAGCCCGCCCGCCGATGCACCGATGCCGATGATGGGGAAGAGCGTGTCAGTCTGCAGGGATTTTTTTTCCTGCGGGGCAGGCACGTCCCCCTTTGGAGCCGTTGCGGGTTTCCTACCCTTTGGTTGAACGGTTTTGGTTTTTTTCATAGGTCAAGATCCATCCTCTCAAATTCGAGCGCCCTGCTTTGTCAGTCCAAGGGGAATCGATTGTCTTTGTGTGTGCGTTCAGTATACCATATGATAAAATGATCGGTGAATGACAGGACAATTTTTTTTGGATTTTATGATGGTAAAAAAGTTCCCGCACATCGGCTGGTATGAAAATCCCTTGAGAATTTTCAGACCGGGAACATTGTTAAATCCATGCATCAGGGCACGGGAATCCCGTCCTGCTTGATGACCATCCCGCCCTTCATGACAAAGTCTGCCTTTTCCGTGACTGTTATCTCCCTGAAGGGATTACCCGGCATGGCGACGATATCAGCACATCTTCCCGGGGCAAGGACCCCGATATCGTCCCGCTGCAGGAGTTCTGCCGCCACGCCGGTTGCCGCCCGGAGTGCCCGTGCCGGTGCAATTCCGTTGGTCACCATCTCGTGGAACTCCGATGCCCCGTTCGTGCGGTACGAGAAGATCCCAAGATCAGTTCCGAAGGCGATCTTTACCGTACTTGTGGCAATGTTCTTTGCACCATCAAGGAGTCCGTCCCGGTATTTCCGCATTTTTATCCGCATATGTGCCGGGGCATTGAGGGATGCCCAGCAGGCATCGTCATCTGCCATCCGGGCCGGCCGGGTTGCCATGAGCTGCGTCGGGACGATGTAAACTCCCTGCTTCTCCATCAGGCCAAGGGTTTCTTTCGAGACCATGCTCCCGTGCTCGATGGACCTCACGCCGGCAAGAACCGACCTCCTGATGGCCTCATCCCCGAGGACATGGACGGCCACGGGGCGGTTGAAATCCCGTGCCGCTGCAACGAGGGCGTTCATCTCCTCCTGCGTATAGGTGACCTGAAGGGGATCGTCACCTGCTGTTGAAAATCCCCCCGATGCAGCGTATTTCACCCATTCGGCACCGTGCTTGATCTCGTTCCGCACTACCCGGCGGATCTCGTCCGTACCGTCGGCAAGACAGTTCTCCCAAGGGTGGCTGTCCGGGGCAAGCGACAGCATCGCGTTCATGTGGCCGCCGCGGGAGGAGATCATGTGGCCTGAACAGACCAGCCGCGGGCCGGGGATGATTCCCCGCTCAGAAGCCAGTTTCAGGTCCCGGACCGTGAACCCGTGAAGATCCATGTCACCGCAGTCCCGGACCGTAGTGAAACCGTTCATGAGGAGTGTCCGGAGCGCCTCCGCACCAAGGAGTGCCTTATATGAGGGGGAATAGCTCCAGAAACTACCGAGCAGTTCAGGCCGGAGGGTCAGGTGGACATGGCAGTCGATGAAACCCGGCGTGACTGTATGTCCGGAGAGATCAAGGATCTTTGCACCGTCAGGTATATTGACAGTTTTTTCGATCTCCGCGATCGTTTCCCCCGTAATCAGGATCTCCTGCGGTCCGGCAGGTTTTTCGGAGATGCCATCCCAGACATTCCCTGCCCGGATAACGATCGGTTTCATCGGGTTTCCGGCCTGTCTTTTTCGTCTTTTGGGAGGGCATCGCACAGCTCGCGGAGGGCAAGTGCCAGCACCCGGGTCTTCCCGACAAGCGCAGCGATCAGGATCGTATCATAAATCTCATCCCGGCTCGCCCCCTCTTTTGCAGCTGCACGGATATGAACTTTCATGCAGTATTCTGCACCTGAACCTGCGGCTGCTGCCAGTGCCACGAGCTCAGCAGTCCTGGGCGACAGGTGTTTTGGCCGGCAGACCATCTCATCCGCAAGCGAAGACAGGACAAAGTACTCCGGCCGCTCCCGCAAAACGGGCAGGATAAACGGCATGCTGCCCAGCATCTCCCGCGTATCGGCCAGGATATCGTCGCTTATTGTGTCTGCATGGGTAAGGAAGTCTTGAAGCGCTCTCTGGCTCTCTTTTCTCATTCATTCACTCCGTAATTATCGTCAGGCATGTCCCGTGCTGGTGCAAAAAGGCATACACTATCCGGAATTTATGTTTTTTTTGGAGGATTGAAAAAGGGGATCGATCCTCACTCGTTCTTTCTCCACAGGATAGTTGCTGCCCCGCAGATCCCGATGGCGGAGATGATGGCGATCACGCTGAGAGGGGATTTCGTCGGCTGGGGAGCCGGTGCCGGCGGGTTTGGCTGCGGGCCGGCCGAGAGTGTTCCGGATACCTGCGTGTAGCTGCCGGCTGCGACATTTACCGTTGAGGTCCAGTCCTGGTACCCGTTTATCTTCAGGATGATGGCATGGCTCCCCTGCGGAATATCCACAAGGGTCAGCGGTGTGATGCCCCGGTAAGCATTATCGAGGTAAATGTTGGCCCCTGCGGGAGAGGACCCGACATTGATCTGCCCGGTTGTGTCAGGTGTCGGGCCGGGTGGAACAGGTACGAGGGTTGCGTGGATGTCATTGATGATGCCATTCTGGACGGTAACGGTCTGGACATACGGCTGGTAATCCTTCGATACCAGCTTGAGTGTGTAGGAGCCCGGCGTGAGCTGGTTGATATCGAAGACTCCATCAGACGGAGTAGAGCCCTTGTAGTTGTTTTCGAGATAGATCGCAGCTCCCGGAGGGGTTGAATCAATCTGGAGGGAGCCGTACCCTGGCTGTGCCTTGTACTCTGACAGCCCTGCATTAAACGAAGAGACCTCCCCGGCATCGATCCGGATATCCTGTGTGTAGTCCTCATATCCGGCCTTCCTGAGCAGGACCGCCCGGAATCCCGGCGCCAGACCGCCGATGAGCTGCGGGGTATTGCCATAATACCTGTTATCAACCCAGATGTCGGCACCGCCCGGGGTGGAGACGAGATTCAGGCTGCCGATGGTCGGAGGGACTGGTTGCAGGACAGCATTTATCACTTCGATACCCGGGCTGGTTATGGAGACCGACTGTGTATAGGACTGGTAGCCGTCCATGGTGACCCAGACCGTATGATAACCATACCCGATATCAGTAAATGTTGCCGTCGTCGTATCATACCAGAAACCGTCAACGCTGACCTGGGCGCCGGACGGGGTGGAGAAGACCTTAATACCCGTATCCATCGCAGCTACCGGTGCAATGAAAACAAGGCACACAAGGAGAATCCCGGTCCATACCAGAATATTGTTGCTCCGAATGATTCGTGTCATATGACTTACTTTTTCGTTGACCATTTAATTGCATGGTCTATTCCCATTTTTTGTTTCAAAAAACAGAAGATAATGGAACGACAGCAACACCACACAAATAAAAGGTGGGGCAGATGGATCTACCAAAAAAATTGGATAATTGTATCGGGTGCTTCCTCAGTTAAAGCCATCAATCCGCTTTTTTTGTTTCATTTTGGCATAATTTCCGCCAGATTGCAAAAAAATCGCGTTATTTGAGAATATCCGGTTTATGGGATACTATTGCAACCGGGGGATGCCACAGTGGCGGGGGTGAAACCCCCAAGAACGTCATCAATTTTGAATTATTTAACGGATTGTTCTCGGAATTTTCAGTTATCATTATGCCCTTGGTGGCCTTTATTAAGCAATCACCAAAATTATTTTCTTGATATCGCTGTCTTTTTAAAAATGGGATCGGAGAGAAACACAATTATTCACAATCCCGCGAGCGGACGGATCAACCGCTCGTCATCAGTCTTCGGGTTGTTCACCAGCGGCAAAACCGGGTACGCTTCCATCCCGGCCGGCGGGAACGGTGCGAGAAACGTTGCAAGGTCAGCCTTGGAAAGAGGTTCTCCGGAAAGCCAGCGGGTTTCGTCGTCCCGGTCGAGGATCACCGGCATGCGGTTGTGGATCGGCGCCACCAGTTCGTTGGGACTTGTCGTGATGATCGTACAGGTTGTAACATTGTTACCTCCCGGGTCGTGCCATAAGTCCCAGAGCCCGGCAAACGCAAAGAGCCGGCTGTCCCGCATGCGGATGTAAAAAGGCGTCTTCCTCTTTTCATCCCTTTTCCACTCAAAGAACCCGGTTGCCGGAACAAGGCACCGGTTGCTGTTCAGCAGGTGCCGGAATGACGGCTTTTGTGAAATGGTCTCTGCCCGTGCATTGATGATCGGTTGTGCCGCATCCCGATCTTGTGTCCAGCGCG
>JAPKXV010000172.1:4533-5413 GCA_026394635.1 Methanoregula sp.
CCGGCACCATGCTGCCCGGAGCGATATTGAACCGGGAACGAAAACCCAACGCCGGGTCGGTGATACGGAACCGTGTGCCCAGATCATCGATGCCAATGAGCGAGTACCTGCCGCACATACGTAATTTCCCGGAGCGCCTTTCGAAAATATCAATATTGCGTAAAAACAGACCGGAGCAGACCGGGGGAAAGAAGAAGTGAGTGGGAGGAGTAAGCCTCCTTCTGTTCATCGCAGCATTCAGCTCTGCGTCATACCCGGGCGGACGCCGAGCAATCCGTCTGCCCTGTTCTGACTTGCACCCGCAGGGGTTCGCCGTTTCACCGTATCCTTACCCTTACAAACGCTCAGCGGGTTACCGGCGCACGAATGCGCTTCCTCGCCTGATTTAAGGCTCAACCGCATCATTACTCGGGGCAGGCCGTATCGTTTCTGTGCCATTGCCGTGACTCTCGCCACCCGTACTTGGGTACGGCTGCGTGCTCGGCAGGTGGGGGGACTTTCCTCAGTAGCGAATGAACGCCACCGTTGGCTGCGCTCTCCCTCTCACTATAGTATAGACGTTATGTGCTCATAATGGCAGCGATACCGATTGAGAGAACAAAGGGGCAAAAGTCTGGCTGACACCTGATTAATAAGGGTGAACGTCGACAAATTCACCAGCAGATCCAAAGGGAGGAAGCACATGATCCTGCTCACCGCACAGGAAGGAGATGTCGCTGTGCACCTCGCACGCGGCACCATCGGGCATGCAATTGTAAAAACCCCAAAACCGGCACTGCAGCTCACGCCGGTCTTTTTTGAGAAACGAGGAGTGTTTGTCACGCTCACACAGGGTGGCGGACTGCGGGGCTGCATCGGTTTTCCGTACCCGGTAATGCCG
>JAPKXV010000282.1 GCA_026394635.1 Methanoregula sp.
ACCTTTTGCGTCGGAGCAGGTGCTCGCGGTCGGGCACGCGTTGCATTCGTGGGCGCACTCCTCTTTTGTGGGGGTTGTACTGGTATTTTTCTTTGCCATGGTATGCCTCTGGTAAAAAATCACTGCATTACTCTCATCAGTTCTGTCTCAATGACCATAAAGATATATCAGTGCATGCACGGCACGGTGCCGGAGTAACCTGGGGCGTCCTGACAGGGCACCATCCGTTCCGGCGTTGCCGTAATCAGGAGGCCTCTTTTTGGGATATATCCTGCCGGTGACGCAAAGGGATACAATCGGTTCTCCGGGAGTACGGCTTGATGTCGAGCACCGGCGTGCCATCGATCGCGTCCAGCCCGCGGACCCGTAATGTGCTGCCCTTTCGTTCGATAAGGTCGACAACACAGAACCCTATCGGGTTGGGGCGGTTGGGCGAGCGCGTCGCAAACACCCCGTGCTCAGTTGGAAGGTGCGGCGGTGTTGCTGCAAGCACCGTCCGGTCAGCACGGTCAAACCAGCAGAGTACGATCAGGTTCGGGTGATGTCCGATATCCTTCAGGCCGGGGGCAAACGCTTCATCGATCAGAATTTCCGATTCCGTTTTAGAGAACCGCCCCTGATGGGGAGCTTCTGACATTGTTTTGTAGGGTGATCGCACAACCCCGATCTGCCTGAGATCCATCTGCATAGCCATCCTTTCTTTAAAAAGAGTTGCGGGTTTGCAGGATATGAGCCTGATGGAGAAGGTACACTCTCCCGTATTCGTCAACCTTAATATGTCGGAGGGCAGAATCACCGGAACGATGCACCGCACCCGCACACCCGTGCGACAGCCAATCCTTTCGCCCGATCCTTCCCTACGCGCCTATCTTGACAAGCACGAGTCCCTCTACTCGCCGCTTGCTGCCACCAGTGCCGATGCGGTGCGCCGGCATAACCGGAAAGCCCCCGATATCCGGACCCCCTACTCCCGTGACGCGGACCGGATTATCCACACCCGGGCATATACCCGGTATATTGACAAGACCCAGGTGTTCTACCTTGTCGAAAACGACCACATCACCCACCGCGTCATCCATGTCCAGCTCGTGTCAAGGATCGCCCGCACCATCGGGCGCTCCCTGCGCCTGAACGAAGACCTCATCGAGGCGATCGCACTCGGGCACGACATCGGCCACATCCCCTACGGTCATTTCGGCGAGAGCTGCCTTTCAGAGCTTTGCGAGCGGAACGGGATCGGAAAATTCTTTCACAAGGTACAAAGCGTACAGTCGCTTGACCGGATCGAGGACTGCGACCTTACCCTGCAGGTGCTCGACGGCATCCTCTGCCATAATGGCGAGGCAGATGACCTGCGGATCGCCCCCGAACCCTGCACGACATGGGCAGCATTTGACAAAAAAGTGCAGGACAATGCCGGTGGCAGGCGCAACCGCCCGCCGATGACGCTTGAGGGCTGCGTTGTCAAGTTCGCCGACACCATTGCCTATATCGGCAGGGACGTCCAGGACGCCCGCGAGATCGGGCTCCTTCCTGCCACGAGTTGCGTTCCCGATGAGTGCCGCGAGGTGCTTGGGGATACCAACCGCGAGATCATCAACACCCTGATCTATGACCTGCTTAAAAACAGCGACTGCGAGGACGAGGGCTATATCTCATACAGCAGGGATATCGAAAAAGCGCTCATTTTGCTGCGGGATTTTTCCCACAAGAACATTTACAACAACCCACGGCTCACATCCGAACGCGAAAAGATCCGGACTATGTACGGGACGCTCTTTACCAGCTGTATCGATGACCTCGAAAACCGCCGCACTTCCTCACGCATCTTTTCAGACTTTGTGAACACGACCTGGATCAATTCAGGTTACCGCGATACTGCAACGCATGCGGAGCTGGTCCGGGATTATATCGCCGGGATGACTGACCGGTATTTTGCAAAACGGTTTGAGGAGATCGTCATCCCGCGGAGGGTTGAGGGGCGTTTTTCATAAAAAAGAGCCCCAAGGGATCACTCGTATTTTCCCTTCACGCCCGCCCAGCCGGTAAACCCGCAGTAGATGCACCCGATGCCCTCGCAGTGGTGACATTGTTTCTTTGGGCAGGCAACAAGGACGGTTCCACCTTTGTTACAATAGAGACAGCCCGCCGCAATGCCCGCAGGTCGCGGGTTCATATACCTTTTTTTCACCGTCAATCCTGTTCACTCACTCCTGCATGTTTCCTGCAATCCCGGCAGGGCACCTTCAATTCCCCGAAGGGCATCATTCTTCATCAAGATACCCCGACAACACATCAAGGAGTGCCTGTGCCGACTGGTACCGCAAGGCGGGATCTTCATGTATGTTAAAATGATCCGGTCAACCGCTGCTGCACCTGCATTGAATTCTGACGGGGTAACGGGGGATCAGGGATATATGATGACTACCCCTGTGGCAACGGTCCTTATGATTATTGGACCCTGATTTTCAACCTGCATTTTGAAATTTACCGTTCTGTTGCATCCGCGGGACGTTTACATATTCGACGTTGTAGTGTTCCGACGATATCATTTCCGTTAAGTCCTGTTAAGCAACGGCACCTGCAAGGTAAGCTACATATAAACGTAATGATATATTGTCAATTTGTGAAGCCACGACACATGGTGTAGGAAGAAATGTCCCATAATTTCATCCATAATTTCATCCAGGAAAATATCATCTGGATATACCTCATCATCGCAACCTCACTAGTAGTGATACTGACTGCCGTGTTCAGCCTGTCCCATGGCATCAATGACATATTCCCCTATTTTTTCCTTGTCCCGGTGCTCCTGGTGGCATATGCCTTTCCCCACAGGGGGGTGATGGTCACGATCAC
Organism: Methanoregula sp.; assembly: GCA_026394635.1. Taxonomy (GTDB): domain Archaea; phylum Halobacteriota; class Methanomicrobia; order Methanomicrobiales; family Methanospirillaceae; genus MVRE01. The sequence continues at coordinate 2,860 of JAPKXV010000282.1, forward strand.
CCTTGGCTGGATTTACATCGTGCTGGTGTACGTGTTCGGAACATTCTCTACCAGGGTAATCGCAATTCACACCGCATGGTTTTTCATCTTTGTCTCTCTGGGTATTGTGATCTCGCATTATGCTGAAAGTTCCCGGGCAAGTAAAACACAGGTCGAACAACTCAAGAGGGAAGCATTCCAGCAGATTGAACACAACATGGAACAATTTGCGATTCTCAATGACCAGATCAGAAATCCCCTGCAGGCCATTATGCTGGATACCACAACCCTTGATGAAAAAAATATGGCTCTCGTCTCAGAACAGGTGCATATAATCGAAAAAATTCTCGACACGCTTGATGAGGGGTATTTAGAGTCGGAAAATGTCAGGAAATTTTTACGGAAATATTATGGTTTCGGGAAAAAATAGAGGTCAACCCGACTCCATGAGATCCTGCCGCAGACTTCAATGGTGATACCAGGGCCGATATCGGAGATGCATCGAAAATCGCATGGTATTACGTTGGAAAAGTCGCGGAATTATTATCAATATCCCCTTTCTGGAATACCCAACAAGACCCCGTTCACTAAGGGATTTGAGATGATGAGTATTGATATAGGGTGAACTTGAGAACGAGACGTTCGGGGATAGGGAAATGGCAGTCAACACGGTATTATTTAAAAAAAAGGAACGCCGGCCTTACTGCTTCCGGCGCCTTAGTGTATACGAGAGCGCACATGCCGTGATGCCGAGTGCCGCAAGGGTGAACAGGGGAGATGGTGGTGAAGTGGGTGTTGGTGTCGCTGCAGGGGGGGTTGTCGGTTTTGGCGTCTGGCGGGTTGTGGAGGTGACGCGTGCAGTTGTCGGGACTGTAGCAACATTTGTGGGGGTGCTCGTGACGGCAGATTCCGTTGAGAGCTTCACATTATCGATATTCCCCGTGGCATACCGGCCCATCATGCTGCCGTAATCACCGACCGAGCCCAGAAAAATCCGGTTCATGCCATGGAGAGAGTCCAGGGTAGTAACATAATAGCTCCAGACCTGCCTGCCGGTCGTCTTCTCGCTCACCGACATGGTGACCTGTTCCTGTTTGTCATCGTAGGCAAGAACGACATGGTAGGTCTTGTTATCCTCAAACCTTACTACAGGCCCGCAATTCGGTTTCCCGTCTTTCATCCCCCCGTAACAGGGGGTATCTTCGTCGCCCTGTCCCGAAGCGACCGTAACGAGTTTGCTGCCCGGGGTGATGACACGGAGGTACATGAGGTTGCCGCCCTTCCCGTTTTTGAATTCGGACACGACGACCGGGCCTTTGTTCCGGTTCATCTCCTTGCTGCCAAACCCGAGCCGGAACGTGGCGGTCTCATCGGTCGAGACCGGCATCCAGTCATATTCAAGGGTGAACGGGCCATCCTGGAAATCCACGTCCGTGTATGCATAATTGCCCGTGCTTGCTTCGATGCGGTAGTGATACAACCCTTTATCAGGGACCCAGTAATCACTGGACGGGTTGTTTGTCTGCCAGCCGGGGCTTGTGGTAAATGAGGTCTGGTAAATAACGGTCTGGTCTGTCTGCTCCTGCAGGGGCTGCACCAGCAGGAAAATACAGGCGACAAAGAGCAGCCCGAAGAGTTGGGTCTGGGTTTTCATAAGAGTTCTGGCTCCTTTTGGTTCAT
>JAPKXV010000035.1:0-348 GCA_026394635.1 Methanoregula sp.
GTTTTCTGATGATGATATTGTCTGTGGGAGGTCATGAGGCCGTTCATTGACCGTGAAATCACCACGGCCAAGTGCTTCCCACACTGCGTTTGCAGTTGTTGCCAGACTCGAACCGTCGCTTGTCCGGAAGAACGGATGTGCAAAGATATTATGATCCCGACCGTGCTGAACAACAAAGAGCCAGAGAGATAGGACTCCCTTCACATCCGATGGAACTTTGGTGGTGCTAATCGCTGTATGCTTCTGATATGGATGGGCCCGAGGAATTTCCTGGATCATTTCAAGGATTCGTTTGTTTGTAAGAGATACCAACGTGCCCTGTTTCACGGTTTTTTTTTTTTTTTAAAA
>JAPKXV010000035.1:366-1606 GCA_026394635.1 Methanoregula sp.
ATCGCCCCAAATAAGATCATACCCGTTGAGTGACCGGGATACTGTCCCACCATGTGACGGAAGATAATTCACCACCATGGTTTCAAGCCATACAGGCAGGAGGTGATGGCAATACTCCCGTGCCTTTGCAATATCAATAGATTGTTCTGATCCAAGGATTGAATTTGACTCCCGTTCCGATTCTGCATCCTGGGAAAATGCTCTGATAAATGCCTTCAGGTGGTCTTCAGCCCGATCTGGTTCAAGGATAGCCTTGAGATAGATATCCTCAAACCTGCGTTCCGATTCGGATGAATCGAGGATATCGCTGATCTTGTCAAATCCCAGATCCTGGAGAATTACCTGTAATTTTTCCATCAGGATCTGGTGGACACGTTCCTCAATGGTACCGGAGAACAGGAAATTGTAAACCCGGACATCTTTTGCCTGTCCGATCCTGTCAACCCTTCCAATCCGCTGTTCAAGTCGCATAGGATTCCACGGGATATCATAATTGACAACAACATGGCAGAACTGGAGATTGAGCCCCTCACCCCCAGCTTCCGTTGATATCATGATATCTGCCTTCTCTGCAAATTCCCGCTGGACTTTTCGGCGTTCGTCAAATGAGAGCAATCCATTGAGACAGGTAACGGAAAAACCCCTACTTGTTAGGAATTCTTTCAGCATCTCCTGGGTTGTGACAAATTCCGTAAAAATCAGGAACTTAGTTTCAGGGTCATTTTCTTCAGCGCGGACGGTATGAAGCAGTTCCTGAAGATATTCAGCCTTGGCATCAGGACGGGTGGCACTGCATTTCCGGGCAAGATCCAGGAGGCTTGTTACCATCTCATATTCTTCCTGGAATGCTTTCGGGGCGGTACGGATGATGAATTCAAGTTGTTCGTCCGGTTCCAGATCCCAGAAATCTTCTTCCAAAGTCTCCTGTGTAGAGGGGGATGCCGCCATCGTATTGAGGGTGTTCAGCCGATTTTCCAGGGCAACGGAGATTGCCTTGGTACTGCTGGAGACCAACCTCTGCATGAGGACCATGAGGAATCCAATATAGTTCCGGTGTTCCTTTTTCGCTTTGTTGTATCCAGTCCGGATATATTCCTCAACCCTTCGGTACAACTCCTTTTGGAGTATGTAATCACCGGACCATTGAACTGACATCAGTCGGGTGTGCCGGGGTTTGAAAAGAGGTTTTCCATTGATATCCACAGCACGCCGTTTCTCGGTCCTGATCACATAAGGGGCC
>JAPKXV010000229.1 GCA_026394635.1 Methanoregula sp.
AATCACGAGGATTCCGGTTTGCAACGAATGGAGGATCGTTTGGAACCGCTCCTCGCTCTCGCGGAACGTCTCATCTGCTCTTTTGCGCACCATTGACAGAACATAATAGTGTGATACGATATAGTTTTGGTCAAAAAAATATTTCATCCGGTAGAATGGAAAATCAAAGGAAGCGTACCGTTACCTGTGCCCAAGTCGGGAGTATTATCCCGCAACATGGGGAGAATTCTCCAACAGTGGGGACCACGGCGCAGGGTGTTTTCCCGAGATGCCGGGTTATGACCCCGGATGGCTCTCCGAATGCGATGTAATTGCCGTCGTAGCTCGCGGTGCAGAGCCCGGACAGGCCGGAGCAGACTACTATATCTCCCTGCTTTTCGCAGTTAAACTGTTCAACGTGATCCTGACCGATCCTGACCGCGTTGATCACCGTGTCCTGCCGTATCAGCTTGCGCACGAGCTGGAGCACGCCTGAAGAGACATAGCCCTTGTCACTGGATGCTGCCTCGATCTTGTACTTTTCACAGACGTCCCGTGTTGCCTGGTGACCATCATCGCCACAGGTGTTTATGCGACGCGAAACCGAAGTGAAGGTTTGGGGGAACGACGGATCGGCCGGGATATCACTTCCGGCTGCAGCCTTGTCCGTCCGGATTGAGACGCCGACATCTACCACACCCAGGGAATCCAGGTCATCCTTTTCGACCGGGCCGGCCTTGCCCGTGACCGCAATACCCACGAGGGCCCGCGAATGCTCGAGTGCCCCAATCGCCATTTCAAGAGAGCATTCCTTCGTATAGACGTCCCCGGTCCTGACACCAAGGAACTGTCGTTTGGCATCGCTGTCGTAAGTAGCGAACCCGCCATAGATGTAGGAGCCGTAGAACGGGACGTCCACAAGCGACGAACTGATCATCCCGCCGGTAAGTGATTCAGCGGTGACTACGTTGAGCTGTCGTGTCTTGATGCTCTCCAGAAACTCATGGGATGCGTTGTAGATCTCATCCGAGTAGGAGTACATGTCGATGGTTGCATCCCTGCAAAGCCCGGAGCAGCAGATCGTACCGGTGGTGCAGTCCGACTGGTTCATGCAGGCCTCGCCGGTCCGGGGCTGCGTGACGGGGAAAGTGCTGACCGGGGGAGCAGTGGCAGGTATTGCAGGGGCATCTGGTGACGGGGACGAAACCCCCCGAATCCCGCCCGGCGTCGTGACCGGAATGATTGGTGCAGCTGCAGGGCCTTGATCCGCATACCCGGCCGCGAGAGTGACGGTCAGCAGCAGGAAAACCACGAGTAGGGCAGAACGCATTATTCATCCCGTGTGTGTGATTGATAGTCATTTCACAATAACCTTTCTTCGCCACGTTTTCCCGTATGACGCTGATATCCGGAAGTGAACCGGCGGGGCGCCCCCGGCACCACCGGCCCACAGCTGCACCGCCCTGCGAGACCCGGCCAACACCCGGGCTTCAGCAGGAATCGGAAAAACGCCCTTTCCGGTACCGATCACTCTCCCAAAAGCACCCATCCACGAATTTCTCCGAGCCTAAAAAAGAGCCAGCACCAGCCAAACCCGGTGCAGCGATCTCTCGCGTGTTGGTGTGCCGGCCGATTGCTGCCAGAAGTTTGCTTTCTACCCTCCCGGCACTTCCGGGCAACACGGGCAGATGCGGCACCATCTCTCAGACATACCGGTAAAATTCATCAATATCGACTTTAGCCAGCCTGAGCGCACCCCGAAGTGTTCCCGGTTTTAACTCATCATGGAGAGGAACAACGGTTCCGGTCTTTCCGTCAGCACTCATCTTCGAAAGTCGTACATGACTGCCTGAACGACCTGATACCAAAAAACCAAATTTATTGCAGAGAATTTTGATGGTTTCTTCACCGGAAACCGGCTTAAGATGTGGCAACCGATGACACCTCAAAGGTTGTCAGGATTGCCCGTTTCTTTTTTGTCAGAGGGAACTCTTCCAGATACAGTTCGGTCGCCTCTTTCAGGTTACTGACCGCCTCTTCCACTGTTTTGCCCTGACTTACTGTACCTACCTCGGGACATTCTGCCACATAGGTGTCATCCTCTTTGTGAAGCACGGCGGTAAATGTTGACATATGATTCTCCTTAAATGAGAATGGGTTGTCCATTCCTAAAATCTTTGTTGAGAACCTGACTGTTCCAATCCCGCGTTCCTTCCGGTTCCGGAGAAACCCAGCCATTTCCGCGTTCGCCCCCTCTCCCAAAAGCACCGGTAAGTGCACGTCCGGAGCCCGCACTCCATCGCTCCCGGCCTAACGCCCCCTTTCACCGGCCCACAGCTGCACCCCCTTCGCAAGACCCGGCCAACCCCCGGGCTTCAGGGGGAGGCCTTGCCGGAGATTTCCCCGCCGGACCCGGCACAAATAATTCCAAGCATGGTTGCCCCCGTGAAGCGATCTCCTGAGTTGAGCACCGTACTCGTGACATAGCAGGCCTTCGGCATGAGCAGGTCCCTGGCCGGGAACGCATGCCTTTATCATGATTGCCGTGAGACTGAAACGATCACTGATGATCTTCTGATGCATGCAACGCAACGACAAAGAAATTATTTTTATTCAGCCTGTGCAGTCATCATCATCATTGCTGCAGCAACCTCCGGGTGCCTGCGGGATGCCCCCCCTGATACAACGGCCGGCTTACCTCCGTCCGTCACTGCCAGCAGCCCCGGCCTGATAAAAGCGCAGTACTCCCCCGGGGAGATCATACGACTCTGCGCTGCGGCAGAACTCGATACCAACACCTCGCTCAATGCCATCGCCGCCATTCCGGCGGGACAACGCACCATGGACAACACGCTCCTTGCGTTTGACTCGGCAATCACCGATTATTCCGACGCGATCTACCCGCTCACCCTGATGGGATATGTCTCCCCGGACCCGCGGGTAGCAGCAGAAGGAGTAGCGGCCTTGCAGTCGGCCTCTGCTTTCCTTAACGCTGTGTATTCCCGGCGCGACCTGTACGATGCCATCAGGGGACAAGTTCCCCGCACGCCCGATGAGACGCGGCTCTCCACCAACACAATCCGCACGTTCCGGCAAAACGGGCTCGGCCTTCCGGATGAGCAGCTTGTTCGCGTCACGCCGATGAAGACAAACTTAAGCCTGCTTGAAACCCGGTATTTAACAAACCTCCGAAACGACAACACCACGCTCGCTTTTACCGCTGGGGAACTGGAAGGGATCCCTGCTGCAACTCTCTCCACGTTCACGCAGAAGTCGGATGGAAACTATCGTGTCACGATGTCAAACCCGGACTATATTGCAGTGATGACGTATGCACGGTCCGGCGACACGCGGAAGAGGATGTATGCAGCATATATGAACCGCCAGGCTGACACGAACACGGTCATCCTTGAGGAGGCGATCGGCCTCCGGTACCGGATTGCACAGGAGCTCGGGTATGCAACATGGGCCGATTACCGGCTGGACGGAAGGGTTGCAAAAAATATCACCAGCGTCAATAATTTCCTCGATGCACTGAAAGCTCCGGTAAAGGAAAAGTACCGTGCGGAGATCGCCAACCTTCTTGCGATAAAGCAGGGACTCAACCCCGGGGCAAACGGGGTTGATCCCTGGGATGTACTATACCTGCAGGAGGTCCTAAAAAACCAGCGGTACGGGTATAGCGAGGAGGAGGTCCGGGAATACCTCCCCTACGACCATGTATTGCAGGGTATGTTCACAACGTTCGGGACCGTATTTGCGATCCGGTTTGACGAAGTGAAGGACGCCCCGGTCTGGGCGGATGGAGTGCAGGTGTTCCGTGTCAGCAACCTTTCCGACAGTGCAACCATAGGTTACCTGTACATCGATCCCTTCCCCCGCGAGGGGAAATACGAGTGGTTCTGCACCAACCCGGTCACCGCCGGGAGGATGAAGAACGGCACCTATGCGGCCCCGGTTGTCGTGATCATTGCAAATTTCCCTGCCCCGCAGAGGGACAAGCCCGCGCTTCTCACCCCGGTTGATGCTGAGACGCTCTTCCACGAGACCGGGCATGCCCTGCATCACCTGCTGACCCGGGCACCCTACGGCACCCAGTCCGGGATGCAGGTGGAGTGGGACTTTGTCGAGACCCCGTCGCTGACCATGGAGAACTGGTGGTGGGACCCGCAGGTGATGGAATCGATCTCGGGCCACTACACGGACATGTCGCAGAAGATACCTTCCAGTCTCCGGGATAAGGTCATTGCATCCCGTGATGCGGTTCTCACCAACTATTACAGCATCCGGCTCGTCTATGCCCTTGAGGATATGGGATTCCATACGTCCGGTGAAAAGGTCAACATGAGCGAGGTGTGGGAGCGGAATTACAAGGAGACTACAGGCTTCCCCGCACTTGCAGGCACGCACCAGCCGGCATCGTTCTCCTACATGATGGAGGGCTATGATGCCGGCATGTACAGTTACCTGTGGGCAAGAGTGTATGCCATCAATGCCGGTAACGTCTTTGAAAATGACGGGATGACCAACAAGACCACGGGTCTGCGCTACCGGCAGACAATCCTTGAGAAGGGTAACATGGAAGACGGGGACAAGATGATCCATGATTTCCTGGGAAAAGAGCCCAAAACAGAGGTGCTGTACCGCCAGCTCGGGATCAACATGACCGGGTCGTCCGGCAAAATGAGATAATCCCCGGGGAACCAGCGAAAAATTCCTCATCCTTTTTTCGTACAGGCAGCTGCCCGGGTATGACCGGGATTATAACCCTATGCAAACTGCCCGGGAAACCGGGGAAATATAGCCAGTACGGGCATGCCCGCCCCCGTCCAGTACTATGCATGAGTTAAGACCCGTCCAATGTTGGCAGGTGGGGTACCACCACCGGCACCATCTTACCGCTGCACCGCTACGCAAAGACCCGGCCAGCCCCCGGGTTTCAGCTGGGACGGGTGGGAGATCTGCCGGGAAAAAAGTAAGAAGCCCTTTATGGAACCTGAAAAATCTTCCAGGTGCCCGGTTGTTTCACCGGGCCCGGAGGGTGAACGTATCCCCGGTTTCCCACGAACCGGTCACCGGGTTCAACTGTTTCTCAACCCCGTCGAACGTCCCGGTACTTTCATGGACCGTGAAAACAAGGTAGCCGACTCTCTGGTCATCCTTGGCGATTGTCTTCATCGGGTTTTCCAAGGTAAGTGCAGGATCCACATTCGCAGGATCGAATGCTATCGCGTGTGCCCCGGCGTTCCCGCTGACTATTTGCCTGACACCCTGAGATTCGCTCCTGACATACAGGTGGGCATGCCCGCATAAATAGGCAGATACGTTGTTGTCGACCATGCTCTTCCAGAAGATATCACGCTGTGTGGAATGAGTGTCGATGGCGAAATCATTCTCTTTAGTATCGTTAACCACAGCATATGCGGGAGAATGCCCGAAAACAAACGTGAACGGCCGGGTATCCTGCGTGAGCTGCCCGTTAACCCAGCTCTGGTTCACCGTCTCCTTCTTACCATTGTGTGCAATATAATTGTCGTTCAGTAGGTATTTTGCACCCTTGTGCGTGAACGAATACGTCAGCTTCTCTTCACCGAGCGGGCCGTTTGTCGGCATGCCGGCAGCCGCCGTTGCGAGATAGGCATCGAGAAGGGGAGCAACGGTCTGGTTCGGGCCGTCCTCGTGGTTACCACGGATTACATACAGCGGGATTCCGGTACCGTCAGTGTAATTGTGGATAGGAGCAACGTATTTCATCCAGTTTTCGAACTGACCCGTATAATTGCCCGCCATCGGGGACGCATTTGTTAATTCCCACCCGTTGACCAGGTCACCCATGTACAAGGCAAGGTCCGGCTTCTCCGCGGCTATTGCTTTGGCAATCAGGATGAGGGCCGGACTGACCCCGGTTGTCGTGTTCCCCGCCGGGTCAGGGGAATCTGCAAATACAACAAATTTCCAGTCCCCGGATCCTGCCGGGGTCGTGTGGACTGGCGCAGGTGACTGGGTCGTGCACCCGCAGACACTTACAGCAAGTATCAGGAAGAGGAATCCAAGTAACTGAAACAATCGCATGGGAGTGTATTCCTATCCGGATACATAAAGACTGTGTTCCTCTCCTAAAAACTCTGGTACATGCAAGTTCCGGGCCCGTTCATGTACCGGCAATTCCCAAACGCCCCACGCTCACCGGCCTACGGCTGCACCATCACGCGGGACCAGCCAGCCCCCGGGTTTCAGCGGGGGCTGGTGGGGCCTGCCTGATGACGCACCACTGCATCCGAAGAGGGAGAAGCAGATATACCAGAGCAGTAATATATGAAATACAAAAGGAGCGAACATGCCGGTTACAGTCGAAGGAAAAATGGTTGACGGGCGAACGATCATCCTCGATCACCCGCTGGCAAACGGTCAGAGTGAAGTCCTCGTACTGCTGAAAAAGAAGACCGGCCGGACCAAGATCCCTGTTCCGGAACAATTCGCCATGCTGATTGCTGAAACCGATATTGAAGAGCTCTATTGATGAAAATATCCAGCCTTCAGGATTGTTCCGTATTCATCGACACCAATATTCTCATCTATGCATTTACCACGACACGGTTCACTCCTGCCTGTGAAGAATTGCTCGAAAATGTGCGGAATGGTGTGGTAAAGGGCCATGTCAACAGCACGGTCATCGATGAGTTCTTCCACAAAGTCCTGCTCATGCAGGTATATGCGGAAAAAGGATTGCAGCCAAAAGAAGCGATTGCATTCCTGAAACAGAACCCGGAACGGATAGCGGATTTTCCCCTCCCGTTCGATGTAACCCGGGAAGTACTCCACGATTATGGGATTATCGTCCTTGATACCGCGCCACTCCTGGATGAAACCCTTGCATTCTCACGAAAGTACGGCCTCCTCTTCTCCGATGCTCTCCATGCAGCCAGCTGCACGCATTATGCTCTTGCTCATCTCGTCACGAATGATCGTGATTTTTCCCGGGTCGATTGTATCTCGGTGATTGCACCGTAACAGATGGATCGATCCTCCGGGTTTCAGCAGAACCAAATGGCCATCCGTCTAGTTCCGGAGAATTCGAGTCCTTTCCGGTACCACTCACTCTCCTAAAATCTCCGGTAACCGCAAGTCCCGGTGCCCGTTCATGTACCGGCAATTCCCAAACGCCCCACGCTCACCGGCCTACGGCTGCACCATCACGCGGGACCAGCCAGCCCCCGGGTTTCAGCAGGGGCGGGTGGGGCCTGTGCCGGGAAATTTCCCGGCCGGACCCTGCACGGAAAAAATCAGGGATGAGTATACCTCTCATCAAAATTATTCCGGGACCTTCTCGATCCTTCATCAAAAAACGGATCTCCTTGTTATTTTTGGATGGACAATAGATCTTCAATTGCATTTCCCATGTATTTGTGAGAATCATAAACGCCCTGATTGTAAAATTCCGGTGCTATTTTATCCAGTATGAAATCCAAAATCAGGCCCGCAGCCAAATCGCCAATTTCTTCTTCTCTCTCTTTTAAAAAATAATTTTTTATCTCAGAGATCATATCGTCCCTTCTCTCTTTCGTTACTTTGATAGAATTTTCATTTTTCATACAATCCATCCCCTTTTAAAATCGCATTAAAAACACAAATAGATCTCCCTATCCGTTCAAATGATAGCCCCACACTTAGTGGATCGCCTGATTCAAGCCCCGTCCGGTTCCGGAGCAGCCCAGCCCTTTCGATAAACGTCCACACTCCCAAAAGCCCCCTATCAGTGAATTTCTCCGAGCCCCAAAAACGCCGGCACCTGCCAAACCCGGTGCAGCGAGCCATAGCGTGCGGGTATACTAGCTGATCTCGCCAGTTGTCCTGTCTCACTTGTGTCACACTAACCCCCTTTTTCGGGAGTTTACGAGAATCATAGGTCAGCTTTTCGTTTATTTTTAAGTTTTTATAGGCTGGTACAACGATACAGGGATATTTTAAGAAGGAAAAAAGCTAATTAGAATCAGCCAAAGGCGTAGTGAGGTGATTATATGCCAACGAGTAAGAAACAACTGGTGAAGCTGAACCAAGTAAAGAAGGCCAAGGCAGAAGAGCTCTCGAAGCAGGCAGCATCGGGTAGCGAATCTGCCAAGAAGAAGCTCAAGAAGCTCGAGACAAAGATCAAGTGAGCCGCCTGGCCTTTCCACCTATTT
>JAPKXV010000384.1 GCA_026394635.1 Methanoregula sp.
AGAAATGACCGGCGTCCCGGCAGCAAAAGTCATGGGATTTGGTGATTACGAGTATGCCCTCCCGTTTTACAACGAGCGAAAACCCATGCTCGCAAATCTCGTCTTTATGCCGGATGAGGAGATTGAGAAGCGGTACCACTCCATCCAGCGTACCGGAAAGACCCTTGTCGTGGATATTCATATCCCCACATTCCGGGGCAGGGGAGCATATTTCTGGGCAAAAGCCAGTCCGCTCTATGACCCGGAGGGCAACATCACCGGAGCCATCGAAACGATCCGGGACATCACCGACCGGAAACTTGCCGAACTGGAGATGGAACAGACGCACAAACGTCTCTCTGAGATCATCAACTTTCTTCCTGACGCTACGTTTGTTATTGATACAGCGGGAAAAGTCATCGCGTGGAACCGGGCGATGGAGGAGATGACCGGCGTCCCGGCAGAAAACGTCATGGGGAGAGGGGATTACGAGTACGCACTCCCGTTTTACAACGAACGTAAACCGATGCTCGCGAACCTTTTCTTTATGCCGGACGATGAGATCGAAAAAAGGTACCACTCGATCCAGCGCACCGGAAGAACCCTTGTCGTGGATATCCATATTCCCACGTTCCGGGGCAGGAGTGCGTACTTCTGGGCAAAAGCCAGTGCACTCTATGACCCGGAGGGCAACATCACCGGCGCCATCGAGACGATCCGGGACATTACCGACCGCAGGGAGATGGAAGAGCGCATGGCGCGATCGAATGCTGAACTCAATATCGCAGCCGAGATCCAGCGGAGTTTTCTGCCGGAGATCATACCGCAGGTAGCAGGTTTTGAGATTGCTGCACGGAGCGTGATGGCAAAGGAAGTGGGTGGCGACTTCTTTGACGTGATCCCGTTTGAGGTAATCCCACTGGAGACCGGTACGCTTGGCATCCTGATCGCTGACGTATCCGGTAAAGGTGTGCCGGCAGCGCTCTTCATGGCGCTGTCACGGATTGTCGTACGGGTCAATGCTCTCTGGCACCATGACCCGGCAAAGACAATCGAGGAAGCAAACAACGTGATCACGCAGGACTCAAAAGCCGGCATGTTCGTCACGCTCTTCTATGGCACCCTTTCCTGCAAGGATAGGACCCTGACTTATGTCAACGCCGGGCACAACCCACCCATTGTGTACCGGAGCCAGGACGGATCGATGGAGGAACTCATGCCAACGGGAATCATCCTTGGTGCGGTGGAGCACCGGGAGTATACTTCCCGTACGATCGGCATCGGTGCCGGTGATGTGGTAGTAATGTACACTGACGGGGTGACGGAAGCGACCAATCACCAGCTGGAGATGTTCGGAGAGGAGCGGCTAAGAACGATTATTCGAGAGAACCCGACCCTGCCGCCGAATGCAATCCTCGAAAAAATTCTAAGTGGGGTTGAGACATTCAGCAGCGGTGAACCCCAATTTGATGATATTACCCTGATGGTGATCAAAGGCACCTGATCTTTTCGCGCCAGTGGTGTGACGGCAGCAGGGTGCCCGGCAGATCACCGGAATCTCTGAACCTTTGTGTTCGTCTCCCTTTATTATTTATTACAAGCAAATGGTGGTACAGATTCCATGCCAGCGCCGGATACCGGAAAGATTGCACTCTTCATCGCAGTCCTCGCCGGTTTTATCACCCCGTTTGACCTTTCAGCAGTCAACATTGCCCTCCCTACCATAGCGAACGAATTCTCAATGGACGCAATCTCAATGGGCTGGGTGGCAACCGCGTACCTGCTTGCTTCCTGCGTCTTCCTCGTCCCGTTCGGCAGGGTTGCCGATATTATTGGAAGAAAGAAGATATTCATCGCCGGGCTTTCGATCTTCACCCTCTCGTCGTTCGTGATGATCTTCTCCACCTCTGCCCTGATGATCATTCTCGTCCGGGTAGCGCAGGGCATGGGGGCGGCACTTATTTTTGGTACGTCGGTTGCGATCCTCACATCGGTAACACCGGTTGCCGGACGGGGCAGAGCGCTTGGCATATACACGACTGCGGTCTATCTCGGACTCTCGATGGGTCCGTTTATCGGCGGATTTCTGACCCAGCATTTAGGCTGGCGCTCGATCTTCCTTATCAATGTCCCGCTTGGTATCTTCATCATCGCGCTCCTCGCATGGGGTCTGCGTGGGGAATGGGCGGACGCCCGTGGTGAGCATTTTGATATCAGGGGAGCAGTCCAGTATGCCCTTTCCCTCATTTGCGTGATGTACGGGTTCTCGCTCTTGCCCGGCATGTTTGGCATTCTCCTCATTCTGGCAGGACTTATCATGCTTGCAGTATTTGTCCTGCGGGAGTTGCACATCCCATCTCCGCTTTTCGACATTACGCTTTTCAGGGACAACCGGATCTTTGCCTTCTCGAACCTTGCCGCGCTGATAAACTACAGCGCCACGTTTGCGATCACCTTCTTTTTGAGCATTTATCTCCAGTACGTCAAAGGGTTCTCCGCAGGCTATGCGGGAACCATTCTCGTAATCCAGCCAGTGATGCAGGCACTCCTCTCCACGTATGCCGGGCGCCTCTCTGACCGGATCGAACCGGGGAAGATCGCTTCTGTGGGGATGGCACTTACTGCGACAGGACTTATCCTTCTTGTTACGATCGATGCGACAACTTCACTCACGTTCCTCATTGCAACACTGGCGCTTCTCGGCATTGGCTTCGCCCTATTCTCGTCGCCGAACACGAACGCAATTATGAGTTCGGTTGAGAAGAGAAATTACGGGGTGGCTTCCGGCACGCTCGGCACAATGCGACTTGTCGGACAGATGCTCTCCATGGGGATCGCGATGATGATACTTGCTATGGTTGTCGGAAAGGTTGCCATCACCGATGCGCTCTATCCACAATTACTTACCAGCATGCGCTATGGATTTTTCATCTTCTTCCTGCTCTGTATCGCAGGGATCTTCTTCTCGCTCGTACGAGGAAAAGTGCGGGACGATCAGCGCACTCCATAAAGCGCATGGCGTCACTAAAAACCAGGTTGAGATGTCTGGTGGGGGTAGTTACAAGCGATCATACGGGAGAACGCCATGGTGCTATTTCGCAAGATCTTCAAAACAATTCTTG
>JAPKXV010000389.1 GCA_026394635.1 Methanoregula sp.
CTTGCTCATCGACGGTTTCAACGAAATGTTGGAACAAGTGCAGTTACGCGATGAGAAACTGGAGCGGTATGGCATAGAACTCGAAGAGAAGGTTGTCATGCGAACCGAAGAGCTTTCGGAAGCCAACCATAAACTGATGCGGTTTATCACGGAACTGGAGAATGCGAAGGATGCAGCGGAAGCGGCGAGTCGTGCAAAATCACAGTTCCTCGCCAACATGAGTCACGAGATACGCACCCCGATGAACGGAGTGCTTGGTATGACTGAGCTTCTTCTCAATACCGATCTTACCGAAAAACAGAGGAAGTTCGCCGAAACCGTTCATATTTCCGGAGAGTCTCTCCTCGGGATCATCAACGACATCCTGGACTTTTCGAAAATCGAGGCCGGGAAGATGGAAATTGAACACATCCCCTTCGACCTCCACGAAACCATTTCCGAAGCGGTGGAGATGTTTGCGGAGAGAGCACAGCGGAAAGGTCTTGATCTGTTTTCCATGATAGATCCGTCCGTTCCTGTCCACATGGAAGGAGATCCCGGGCGTCTCCGCCAGGTGATAGTCAATATTGTTGGAAATGCGGTAAAATTCACCAAACAAGGGGAGATCGTTGTCAGCGTAAAGAGCCTTGAAGAGACTAAGGACGATTATCTTATCGGTATTGCGGTCAAAGATACCGGAATCGGAATCGAATCGAAAGTTAAAGATCGCATCTTCGATTATTTTTCCCAGGCTGACGGGTCAACCACGCGACAATACGGCGGTACACGATCGCCAAACAACTTGTGGAAATGATGGGTGGTGAAATCAATGTTGAAAGCGAACCGGGAAAAGGATCGACATTCAATTTTACCGTCCGTCTGAAAAGAAAGGCTGACGACGTATTCCATAAATATATTCCTGATGGAACCCTTCGGGATATGAAAATACTTCTTGTTGATGATAATGTTACGAATCTGAGCATTTTGAAACACCAGACTGAAGGGTGGGGAATGCGGTGCGAAATTGCGTCAAGCAGTCAACAAGCTTTGGAAATGCTCCAAGCATCATCTGAATCCGATCCCTTCCGGATTGCGATTCTCGATATGCATATGCCCGACATGGACGGCATAGAACTGGCACGGTGTATCAAGCAGAAATCTTCCCCGCCGGAAATCCATCTCATCATGCTGACCTCGATTGGATATTTGGGCGATGCCGAGCAAGCCAGAAATGCGGGGATCGAGGTATACCTGAGCAAACCGGTGCGCTTGTCAAAACTTTATAATTCTCTTCAATCTGTAATTGGAAACACTCTTGAATTGCCGCTTCCGGAAAAGGAGATAGGCAGTTATTCCAGGGTTACGTACCATGCCCGGATACTGCTGGTGGAAGATAATCCCGTTAATCAGGAGTTGGGACTGGCTATGCTTACCAACTTCGGCTGTGAGGTCGATATCGCATCGAATGGTATCGAAGCGGTAAAAGCCTTTTCAAATGCCAAAACCCCCTACAATCTTGTCTTCATGGATTGCCAGATGCCGGAGATGGATGGATTCGAGGCAACAAAGGCAATCCGGGAAAAAGAATCCCGTGAGGGCGGACATATTATTGTAGTCGCCCTTACCGCACATGCGATGGAAGGAGATCGTGAGTATTGTCTGAATGCGGGGATGGATGATTATCTATCCAAACCGTTCAATATGAAGAAGCTGCACTCTGTCCTGGAGCGATGGATACCATCAGGGTTGGATGCGGAGTATCCAAAAAAGACCGCAGAGGGCTGGATACAAAATGTCGAACCGGGAACACCTCAAAAAGATTCTCCCCCCGATCCGGACAGTTCTGCCCTAATTCAGGATACGGATAGGAAAAGTTCCATCGACCCGGAGGTCCTCGATGAAATTCGTATCTTGGATGTCGAAGGGAAATCCGGTATATTGCATAAAGTTATTGCTATTTTTCTGGAAAACACTCCCGGTTTATTGAATACCATCCGCGAAGGAATCGATACGGGAAATTCGGACACTATACGTCATGCAGCTCACACCCTGAAATCCTCCAGTGCGATGCTCGGCGCCATGACACTTTCGAGATTCTCTAAAGAGATGGAAATGGAAGGGAAAAACAACTCATTGGAAAACGCCATGGGATTGATGTCTCAAATGGAATCGGAATTTGAGATCGTTCAGGCAGCGTTACGGTCAGAAATTCAGAATAGCAGGGAAAGTTAATCATTGCAGGTCCGTATTGCCGGCAAAAAAGATACATGAACAAGTGCACTTAGGTTGCGGAGAGGCAGAATGCAGGCATACAATACACATGGGGAGAATCCGCTCGCGCTGGTGGTGGATGACGACACGATGAGTAGAACTCTAGTGCGGGAAATTCTGGAGCAGGCAGGCTTCATGGTTGAAGAATCCATCAACGGAGCTAAAGCGCTGGAAGCAATCGGAAACCTGAATCCGGATATCATCATTCTCGATGTCATGATGCCGGTGCTTGATGGTTATTCGACCTGCACTGAAATCCGCAGACTCCCCGCGGGCAATATGGTGCCTGTACTCATGGTGACCGGTCTGGATGATATGGAATCAGTTCAAAAGGCGTACGATTGCGGCGCCACGGATTTTATTTCCAAACCGATCAACTTCCTCATCATGAGATACCGCGTTCTTCATATCCTTCGCGCCAATAGAACCCTGCAAGAATTGAAATGTAGCGAAGCCAGACTGGCGGAAGCGCAGCGAATAGCAAAAATGGGTAGTTGGGAAATGAACATTGCTACCGGTGAAATGATCTGGTCAGATGAGGTCTACCGGATATTTGGCATAGACCCCGTGGG
>JAPKXV010000356.1 GCA_026394635.1 Methanoregula sp.
CAAGCCATAACCGAGAGGGTGTAGAGAAAGATGCGGAGAAAACCGGGACAAGGCAAGGGGAAAACGAACCGAATCACGAGTGTCGGCATCACGAAGGACACGTTGACCTCGCGCGGCGGACTGAGCTTGTTTGGACGATATATTGAGGGAATAGGGATTCGTCCGACATTTGAACGGCTGTTCGGGTCGATGCGCAAGAATGGGAAGGGACAGCCGATCGATGCAATTATGAAACAGGTGCTGTGCTATTTCATGGACGGGACGAGCCGTCATCTGGTGCATTTTGACCGTCTGAAGGAGGATGCGGGATATGCCGGAGCCATCGAGAGCGCCCCGGAACGGTTGGTTTCCTCGCATGCGGTCAAGCGATTTTTCAACGCCTTTTCCGGGGTGCGCATCTGGCTTTTTCGGCGGCTTTTGCAGGGATTGTTTCTCTGGCGTCTTACGGTGACCAGGCCCGCGGTCATTGAGTTGGGCATCGATACGATGGTGATGGACAACGATGAAGCGGAGGTTCGGCACGGAGTGCAGCCCACCTATAAAAAGGTTGAGGGATTTCAGCCGCTCCAGATGACCTGGGGCAGGGTTATCGTGGATGCGGTGTTCCGCGGGGGCAAGAAGCACAGCAATCATGGGGATACCGTAGAGGAGATGGTGCGGCATGTGGTGCGGAAAATCCGGAAACAATACCGCACTGATGTGCCAATCATCTTCAAAATGGACAGCGGGTTTTTTGACCAGGACTTGTTTGCCGTATTCGAGGAACTGTGCGTCGGCTATGTGACGAGCGGAAAGCTCTACGATGACATCAAGGAAACCGTACACCATCGGGATGGTAGCGCATGGCGGCAGTATCAAACCAAAGAACAGGTGTGGGATTACGTGGAATTCAGCGACCGGCGGGGGAGTTGGAAGAAATCGCGCCGGGCGATTTTCTGCCGCCCCCGGCAGGAAGGAGCGCAACTGCTTTTGGAGTTTGCCCGGCCGGATACCATTCTGTATACGAATTTGGGCGTGGGGGAAGCGATTGACGAGCAGTTGACCCGTGCCGGTCAGACCGGGAAGATGACCGCGGAAGGGGTCATTGCCCTTGCCCACGGGCGGGGGTGCGATGAACTGGTGCATCGGGGATTCAAGGACTTCGGCCACGAAGAGCTTCCCTTTAAACGGTTTGCGCCGAATGCGGCGTATTATTACCTCATGGCGGTGGCGTTCTTCCTGTTCGAATGCTTCAAAGAGGATGTTTGCGCCGGGGTGGTCCCCGTTACCGCCTATGCCACGACGGTGCGTCGAACGGTAATCGATTGCGCCGCCAAACTTGTTCATACAGGAGGCAAAATTATTCTCCGGGTGACCGGGGCAACCTGGAAGGCGCTAAAATTCGATGTATTGTGGCAACGGAGCGGATCCCCACACCGGTTCGCTTGAACACACCCGCATACTTCTCAGGGAAAAAGATTTTCCGGAAACTCTCAGGGGAGATGTGTGTCCGCAACCGTTCTTGACGCACGTCATGCCGACCCTTGCAATCGAGAAGGATATGCATCCACCCCACATTTACCGTTTCGCTCACTGAATAACAGAGGAACTGACAGGTCTATATGAGTAAAAAAAATCCTTTGTCACAAATCGCTCAATTTAGGAGAGAGTCATTTCATTGCGGCCCTGAGAAGGAAAATCAACAAAAAGAGCGGCAGTGTAAGGACGCTGAACTGGATAGA
>JAPKXV010000092.1 GCA_026394635.1 Methanoregula sp.
AAGGGAAGTTAATGTCAGGTCAGGTCAGGTCAGGTCAGGTCAGGTCAGGTCAGGTCAGGTCAGGTCAGGTCAGGTCAGGTCAGGTCAGTCAGTCAGTCAGTCAGTCAGTCGGGACATTCTCTTTTAATGAAAAATATCTCATCGTACTGCATTCCGTTAGTGGAACTCAAACCCGGTTGGCTGGATAGGAACGGTGCATAATGACAGATACTCTCCGGGTCCTCTACGTTGATGACGAACCCGACCTGCTCGACATTGGCAAGTTGTTATTAGAGGATTCCGAAAATTTCACCGTAACGACCGCAATGAGCGCTTCCAAAGGGATCCGGTTGCTCGAACAGGAAAAGTTCGATGCCATTGTCTCCGATTACCAGATGCCGGGAATGGACGGAATCCAGTTCCTTATTGACGTGCGGACCCGCTTCGGGCAGATACCATTCGTCCTGTTCACCGGGCGGGGCAGGGAAGAGGTAGTTATCCAGGCAATCAACAGCGGAGCGAATTTTTATGTCCAGAAAGGCGGCGAACCGGGCGTACAGTTTGCCGAACTTGCGCACAAGGTCAAGGCAGCAGCGTCCAGCAAAAGAGCGGATGATGCGCTCCAGAAGAGCGAGGAAAAATACAGGCATTTAATCGAACATTCAAATGAGGCAATCGTTGTTGCACAGGATGGGATGCTGAAACTGGTCAATCATAAAACGTTAGAATTCACCGGGTATTCAGAACAGGAACTCTTGTCCATGGAGTTCTCTGCGTTTATCCATCCTGATGATCGGGCGATGGTAGTAGAACGATACCCGAAGCGGATAAAGGGAGAGGGGGGGCTTTCTCGCTACGCATTCCGGCTGAGTTCAAAGGACGGGAGCACACGGTGGGTTGAACTGAGTGTTGTTGTGATAGACTGGGAAGAACACCCTGCTACGCTGAATTATTTAACCGATATAACCGAACGTAAACGGGTAGATGATTCATTAAGAGAAGAACAACAGTTTTCAAAATTAATGTTAGACTGCCTCCCCGGGATATTTTACCTTTATACCTATCCTGAAAACCGAATGGTACGCTGGAACAAGCAGCATGAAACACTTTTGGGTTATACAGCTGAAGAGATCAAAGGCAAGTTGGGTACGGACTTGCATCTGCCAGAATACAAAGATGCAGTATTGAAAGCCATAGACGAGGTGATGGAAAAGGGCCAGAATTCAGTTGAAAGTACCTTAATGGCAAAAGATGGTCATCAGATCCCTTTTTTCTTTACGGGTATCAGGTTTGAGACACCGGATCAGCTCTATTTTATGGGGATTGGAATTGATATCACTGAGCGCAAGCACGCCGAAGAGGAACTTTTACGGAAAAACGAAGAACTCCATGCCTCATATGAGCAGATTGCTGCAACTGAAGAGGAACTCCGTGGCAATCTGGATGAACTGACCCGGCAGGAAGAAGCGGTGCAGGAATCAAAGCGAGAGTTAACTGATATTATCGAGTTCCTCCCAGATGCAACATTTGTCATTGACCGGCAGGCAATCGTGATCGCATGGAACCGAGCGATGGAGGAGATGACCGGAATAAGGGCTAAAGATATGCTCGGGAAAGGTAACTACGAGTATGCAATCCCTTTCTATGGTGAACGCCGCCCGATACTCATCGACCTTGTTATGATGCAGGATCAGGATGTGTTGAACAAATATTCATCTGTGCAAAAGGAAGGCGATTCTCTTACAGCCGAGACCAACCTGGCCCGGTTAGCTGGAAAAGACCACTACCTCTGGGGAAAGTCCAGACTGTTTAAAAATTCTCAGGGCGAGGTTGTCGGGGCAATAGAGTCGATCCGGGACATTACTGCATGGAAAAATGTGGAGATGAAACTGGTCTCTGCAAAGGAGCACCTGAAAGAAGCCCATCGCCTTGCAGGTATCGGGACATGGGACTGGATAATAGAAACCGATACCGTGACCTGGTCCGAGGAGCTTTGCAATATTTCAGGATGGGATCCCTCACTGCCGGCACCCACGTATGCAGAACTCCCGCGTATCTATTCTCCTGCGAGTTGGAAGCGACTCAGTGCTGCGGTGACAAATGCACTTAATACCGGTGAACCGTACAACCTTGAACTGGAACTCATCAGACCGGATGGCAGCATACGGTGGACACATGCATTCGGAGGCGTGATACGCGATACGAAAGAAAAGATCGCCGGGCTGCATGGCACGGTGCAGGACATCACCGAACACAAAAGAGCGGAAAATGCGCTGCGGAAGAGTGAAGAGAAATACCGGCAACTAATCGAGCTTGCACAGGAGGGCATCTGGACGATCGATGGTGATGGGAATACAACATATGTCAACCAACAGATGGCAAAGATTCTTGGGTACACTGCGGAGGAGATGCTGGGTGTGCACCTCTTTTCTTTCATGGATGATGCAGGAAAGATAATCGCTGCAGGGAACATGGAGCGCCGCCGTCAGGGTATTACGGAAGATCACGAATTTGAGTTTATCACAAAAAGGGGTAACCGCATCTATGCACACCTTTCAACATCCCCCATCATCGATGAGAAAGGTGTCTACCTTGGAGCTTTGGCAGTCGTCTCTGACATCACCGGGCGCAAAGTGGCGGGAGAGGCGCTGAAAAATGAGAAACTACGACAGGCAAACATCATCGAAGGTACACGAGCCGGCACATGGGAATGGAACGTACAAACGGGAGAGACCATATTCAATGAACAATGGGCTGAAATAATCGGATATACCCTTTCTGAAATTTCACCAGTTTCCATAAAAATCTGGATGGACTTTGCTCACCCTGACGATTTGCAGAAAAGCGGGGAATTATTAGAGAGGCACTTTTTACAAAAATCTGAATGGTACGAGTGCGAAAGCCGGATGAAGCATAAAAACGGCGATTGGGTCTGGGTGTTGGACAGGGGAAAGGTTGCTTCGTGGACAAAAGACGGAAAGCCATTATGGATGTATGGCACTCATCAGGACATCACCGAGCACAAAAGGGCTGAAACTGCAATAACAGAATCGTTTGCGATATTTAAGACGGTCATGGACAGTCTTGACGCTCTGGTATACGTATCTGATATGAAAACCCACGAAATCCTGTTTATCAACCAGTATGGCAAGGAAATTTTTGGTGATATTACCGGAAAAATCTGTTGGAAATCAATTCAGGTGGATCAGAATGGTCCCTGCCCGTTCTGCACGAATGAAAAAATAATAGATTTG
>JAPKXV010000414.1 GCA_026394635.1 Methanoregula sp.
TAATGTAATTTTAAGGGGTATCCATCATTTTCGATTTTTCGTTTGAAAAAGAATGTATCGATTATTCTGAATAGGTAAAAAAATTCCCTTGCATTGCATAAAGATCTTCCCCATTATTTTTTTCCATGGCCTGATCCAAAAAAAGTTGATGATTACCGGGATTTTCTACGAAATTCTCTTTTACTTATGCAACGATATGATTTCCGGGGGAGTATGGCAGACAACAGGGTACAGGAAATGATGCTGCTGATGGCATCACAGATCCGGGCGATCTCAAAGACAATATCTGATGAGAAGGTGGAACAATTCCTTGCTGAACTGCTCCACGCGCAACGGATCTATGTGATGGGGGCAGGAAGGTCGGGGCTTGTGGCAAAGGCATTTGCCATGCGGCTTATGCACCTGGGTTTGCAGGCGTTTGTCGTCGGGGAAACCATCACTCCTGCACTCAACAGGGATGATGTGATGGTCGTGTTCTCCGGTTCTGGTAAAACAAAGACAGTGGCAGATCTCGCGGAGACTGCCAAAGAGGTCGGGGCGCATATCTGTCTTATTACTTCGAATCCCGATTCACGGATCGGAAAGATTGCCGACTGCATCGTGATCATCGAACATCACCGGGATGAGGTGGATGACGATGCTGTTGAATTCGAGATCCGGCAGATGCTGGGCGAGCATAAATCGTTTGCTCCCCTGGGGACGCTCTTTGAAACGGTATCGGTAATATTTGCCGATGCGGTCATCTCACGGCTCATGGAAATTACCAAGACCGATGAGAACACGCTGAAGGGACGGCATACAAATATTGAGTAAAAGAGGGGGGAACATGCAGGAAAGGTTTGCAGAACGTATCCGGGGAATCGAAATTTCCGGGATCCGCCGGATCTTTGAGGCAGCAGGTCCGGACTCGATCAACCTCGGGCTCGGCCAGCCGGATTTCGACACACCGCAGCACATCAGGGACGCAGCGATCAGGGCAATACAGGAGGGAAAGACCGGCTATACGACCAACAACGGTATCCCGGAGCTCCGTGCCGCGATCTGTGAGAAATTTAAAAAAGAGAACGGACTTTCCTACAAGCCTGACCAGTTGATTGTTACCGCAGGCGCAAGCGAAGCGCTGCATATTGTGATGCAGGCGCTCGTGGGACACGGCGATCGTGTCCTCTGTGCAGACCCTGGTTTTGTCTCCTATGCTGCTCTCGCTACGATGGCCGGAGGACGTCCCGTCAGCGTCCCCCTTGACACCAAGCTGCATGTCGATATCGAAGCGGCAAAAAACCTGATGGAGGGTGCGCGGGTGTTCGTCCTCAATTCCCCGGGAAACCCGACCGGCGCAGTTGAGAGTAAGGAATCGATCAGGGCAATTGTCGAGTATGCCAACGATCGCGGGGTAACCGTAGTCTCCGATGAAGTCTACGAGCACTTTGTTTACGGGAAAAAACACTGGAGTGCAGCCCAATTCGGGGAGGATGTAATCACGGTCAATGCGACAAGCAAGACGTACGCGATGACCGGGTGGCGCCTGGGCTACCTTGCCGCGCAGTCAGAAGTGGTGGAACAGTGCTTAAAAGTCCACCAGTACTGCCAGGCATGCGCCACATCCATCTCCCAGTATGCCGCGGTTGCTGCATACACGGGTGACCAGAACCTCGTAGGTGTGATGCGCGATGAGTACCGGGCGCGCCGTGATCTTATCTGCACGTCACTTCATGGGATGGAGTTTGACTTCCCGGAACCTGATGGTGCGTTCTACACGTTTGTCCCGATGAAACCGGCGCTGGTACAAAAGATCATCGGGCGCGGCGTCATAATCGTTCCAGGCACAGCATTTGGTGTGAACGCTCCTGAATACGCACGCCTGAGCTATGCGGCGTCACGGGAAAACCTGATCCGTGCTCTTGATAGGATACGACAGGCAATGGGTGAATGACATGACCAGGGAATTATTGAAAAAACTCTCCAATGCCCATGGGGTTTCCGGCAGCGAGGGGAGCGTTATTTCTGTTATCAGAAAGGAACTCAAAGGGTTCGTTGACGAGATGACGCAGGACTCGATGGGGAACCTCATCGCAGTAAAAAAAGGCAACAAATTCAAAGTGATGATCGCAGCCCACATGGACGAGATCGGGCTGATGGTCAAATTTGTCGATGAAAAAGGGTTTATCCGGTTCGTTGCGCTGGGTGGATGGTATGCCCCGACTCTCTACAACCAGCGCGTGGTCCTCCACGGCACAAAAGGGAAGTGTTACGGTGTGATTGGCGGGAAACCCCCGCATATGATGGACGAGGACGAGCGCAAGAAAGGGGTGAAAGTTGATGAAATGTTCATCGACGTGGGTGCCTGCAACCGCGAGGAAGTGGAACAGCTCGGCATCGAAGTCGGTACCCCGGTGACCATCGACCGGGAGTTTGTAAAACTCGCCAATGACCGGGTGACCGGCAAGGCATTTGACAACCGCGCGGGTGTTGCCCTGCTGATCAAGACCCTGCAACTGGTTGATTCACCCTTCACCATTTTCGGTGTATTCACCGTTCAGGAAGAGGTTGGCCTGAAAGGTGCGCGGACGAGCGCGTATGCCCTCGATCCTGACTGCGCGATTGCAACCGACGTGACGATCCCCGGTGATCATATCGGGATTGATATGAAAGATGCACCGGTGGAGATGGGCAAAGGCCCGGTAATTACAATTGTCGATTCCAGCGGGCGCGGGCTCATCGCACACCATGGTGTCGTGAAATGGTTAAAAGATGTTGCCGCCCGTCATTCCATCCCGGTCCAGATGGAAGTAGGGAGTGGCGGGACTACCGATGCTACTGCTATCCACCTTACCAAAGGAGGCATTCCCAGCACCACCATCAGCATACCCTCGCGCTATATCCATTCTCCGGTCGAGGTTCTCGACATCAAGGATATCGATGCCGCAGTCGAGCTTCTGGTGAAGGCACTGAAAGAAAAGCCAAATCTTAAATGAATTTAAAAAAAATAAAAAAATTTTACGCCCCGGCCGGGACTCGAACCCGGGTCAAAAGATCCGCAATCTTCTAGGATGTCCACTACCCCACCGGGACACAGACTGAAACTTATGGCTCCCTGCCTGACCTGATTAATTCCATGCAGGACGATTCCGCTGTATCGACAGGTTTCGTCACCTGCACGCCCCTGGAGGAAAGGAGGTGCATAAATTCCATAATAACACTGTGTCGATGAGTAAAGAACATATCGTTCAATATCCTTAAGGCGACCCTATGATTCCTGACGTTATACGACAGGGAATGAAACTTATAGGGTCAGATAATAATTATGGAGAGGGATATAAAGGCCAGAGAGAAATCTACGTCGATAATGGGAAACAATTTGTCGCTAAAACATTCAAAGCAGAAGCTCAAAAACACGGTATTAAACTGATCTTCGGCCGGCCATACAACCCGCGTGGCCGCGGCAAGATCGAACGGTATCACAAGACGCTCTACCAGGAACTGATCTGTCTCAAGGAATTCTTCTCTTTAAGTCATTTCAGAAGTGACCTCTGGAACTTTGACCAACAATATAACAACTGGCGCAAGCAGGAGGTTCTGGACTGGATGACTCCTGCATCAGTTTATCATAACGAAATCAATTTTATATAAAAACAGAAAATATCTAAAAAGCGCACATAAACTCTGTCAACAAAACGGACATTAATTGTGGCACTCTACATTTAATAACGTGTCCGGAACAGGATGACACACGGTTTTATATCGGGTATGACAAAGCATACGATAGGAACCACCATGCGCATCCGTGACCTGATCCTTCCTGAAGACCGTGTTTTTTTTATCCTTTTTTCAGAGATGGCTGCCACCATCAGTGAAGCTGCGACCGTATTCAACGAGATCACCCACGAGCTGCCATTAGGAATGGAGAAGGCGCACCGTGTCCGCCAGATTGAGCATAACGGGGATGAGGTCACCGGCAAAATCTACGAGAAGTTAAACGAATCATTGATCACACCACTGGAACCCGAGGAGATCTCCCGGCTTGCCCCGGTGCTGGATGATGTGCTGGACCGGATCGACCGGGTAACCCACCAGACCTGCACGTACGGGCTTGCTGAATCAAGTGATGTACTGAAGGAATTCTCTTACCTGATCCTCCTCTCCACCACCGAGATCCAGCACGCGGTCGCAAGCCTCTCGGAGCTGGGAAAGCCGGACCTTGTCAGAAACCATGCCATTGAGATCAACCGGCTCTACAACCTCTCCATCGAGCTCCAGTCACGCGCCGTGCTTGACCTGTTCAAGACAAAAGACCTCCTCCTGATAATAAAACTCAAGGATATCTATGAAGGTATGGGCAGTGTGATGGAGAAGTGCAATGATGTGGGACATGCACTCAACGATATTGCAATGAGCCACTCCTGATAGACATGGAACCCATCATCCTTTTCGGGATCGTTCTTGCGCTTGCCCTCAACTTCGTGAACGGGCTCAACGATGCATCCCACTCGATCGCAACCGTTGTCGCCACAAAGGCACTCTCCCCGCTCAAAGCGACGCTTCTCACCGGCATCTGCAACATGCTGGGGCCGTTCATCTTTACCACCGCTGTCGCATACACGATCGGCACTGCGATTATTGCACCATCTTCGTTGACACCGCTCTCCCTTGTCGTTGCCATGCTGGTCTCGATCGTGCTGGTCTTTGTCGCCACCCGGTCCGGGATCCCGATCTCCAGCAGCCATGCACTGGTGGGAGCAATCCTTGGTGCCGGCATCGGTGCTTCAGGATTATCCGCAGTGGTACTTCCCTCCTTACAATCCCTTGACCTGGTGATACTCGGGGGGATTGCAGGTGCATGTACCGGTGCAGTGGGCCTGATCATCTTTACTGTCATGCTCAAAGGAGACTGGAAACTTGGTGCCGTGATCGGGGCAACCTGCGGGGCAGCGATCGCAATCCCTGTCCTGATGGTCATTGGTGTAGTAAAACTGAATGGAATCCTTGGGATCGCACTGTTTATTTTTATCTCTCCGATACTCGGCCTGACGGCGGCGTTTTTATTTGATATTCTCATCTCACATCTCTTCGGGCATTCCCGGCAGAACCGGATGCGCAGGATCTTCCAGCCCCTCCATGTTCTCGCATGCCTCTTCCAGGCAGCAGGTCATGGAGCAAACGATGGCCAGCATGCGGTCGGTGTGATCACTGCGCTCCTTTTTTCTGCCGGGATGCTGGCAGCATTTGATGTACCGGTCTGGGTAGTACTGCTCTCGGCGATTGCGATGGGGTTGGGAACATGCTTTGGCGGGTGGCAGGTGGTGGAAAAGATGGCAAGAAAGATCACAAAAATCCGGCCCTACCAGGGTTTTTGTGCCGCGACAACAGGAAGCGGAGTTCTTGCACTTGTCACGGTGTTCGGGATCCCGGTATCCTCGACCCAAGTAATTTCAGGGGCGATTGTCGGTGTCGGTGCAACGCGGGGGAAAAATGCGGTGCAGTGGGATGTGGTCAGGGAGATGATGACCGCATGGATAATTACAATCCCCCTTGCCCTCGTTGTATCTTTTGGAGCGTATTACCTGGTTGCGTTTCTCGTGCCAGTACTTGCCTGATGGTAAAATCGCCACATTTTTTACCTCCCCTGCCTGATTATCGGTAGGGTTGTTATGGGTCTTCGAGAGTTGTTGATACCGCAGGACAAGATCTTTTTTGATATGTTTGAGCAGCAGGCCGGGATCGTAAAGGAGGCCGCGGCGAAACTGGTCATCCTGACAGAGGATTTCACCAATGTAAAAGAGAAACGGCAGGGAATTGAACAGCTCGAACATCAGGGAGACCAGGTCACCCATAACATCTATGAGCAGCTGAACCGGACGTTTATCACGCCTCTCGATCCAGAAGAGATCTCCCGGCTCGCCTCCACACTTGACGAGGTGCTTGATTATATCGACGGGGCCACGGAAAAGATGTTCTTTTACGGAATCGAGACGACCGACGTCCACATGATAGAACTCGCCAAGCTGATCCATATGCAGACCGCAGAACTTGAGAGTGCGATCAAGGGCATACGCTCGATCAAGAACCCGAAATATATCGAGGAACGTTGCATCGAGGTGAACCGGCTTGAAAATCTTGCCGACGACGTGCTTGCCCACGCTGTGACCGACCTCTTCCGGACCCAGCACGCGATTACGATTATAAAATTAAAAGACATCTATGAACATCTTGAAACGGCGACCGATTATTGCGAGGATGTGGCAAACGTGCTCTCGGACATCGCGATCCGGCACTCGTGAGGGACGTAATCGTTACCTGTGAGAGACCTGCATGCTGCCTGCACCGCTGATAATCGTCATCGCCATCATTGTTATCGCATTATTTTTTGATTTCACCAACGGTTTTCACGATTCGGCAAACTCCATATCAACCGTTGTCTCCACAAAAGTTCTCTCCCCCCGGAATGCCGTTGTTTTTGCCGCGTTTTTCAATTTTATCGCTGCATTCGGTTTCGGTGTTGCGGTGGCGAGCACAATCAGTAAAATTGTTGAACTGAATTATGTCCAGACTGAGGTGATCCCCTATATTGTGCTGGGAGCACTGATAGGTGCAATCAGCTGGAACCTCATCACGTGGTTTTTCGGACTTCCCACATCGTCGTCCCATGCACTTATCGGAGGTCTGACTGGTGCCGGCATTTCAGCAGCCGGGTTTGCCGCAATCAAATGGTCAACGGTCGGACAGGTAGCCCTTTTCATGATTCTTTCACCGCTGATTGGGTTGGCATGCGGGTTCCTGTTCATGGCAGCGGTTCTCAATCTCACAAGAAAAGCCAACAAGCCCACAGCCGAGAGCTATTTCAAGCGGCTCCAGCTCTTCTCGGCGGCAGCATACAGTTTCAGTCATGGGACCAATGATGCACAAAAAACGATGGGAATTATTGTACCTCTCCTCTTTTCCATCGGGTATTTCGGCGCTGCAGCTGACCCGAATCACCTTCCCGTCCCTATCTGGGTGATCCTGATCGCCCATGCCGCCATTGCCCTAGGGACACTTTCCGGAGGCTGGCGCGTCGTGGAAACGATGGGCTATAAGATCACACGACTTCGTCCGGTTCAGGGATTTGCTGCCGAAACCGCCGGGGCGGCGACGATTATCGGTGCCTCATTTGCAGGGATCCCGGTCAGCACAACGCACGTTATCTGTTCCTCCATCATGGGAGTGGGTACGACGATGGGGGCCAGCACGGTAAAATGGGGTGTGGCACGGACTATCATCTGGGCGTGGGTCCTTACCATTCCCATCAGTGCGCTGATCGGTTTTGTCTCGTTCGCGGTAATTCGCGTGTTCATCGGATACTAAAATTAAAAAAATTGGATAAAGTGCCAACTATATATCTTAATTCTCTAGGATCTTTGATCGAATCAGCAATTATCAGTCGCTCTTGGGGGCTTCGGCTACGCCTTCGCCCCCGCCGCTGTAGCATCCCCCGGTTGCGATATACGGACAGGAAGTTGAAATTCAAGCGTGAAAATTTGCTCCATATCTCCCATCACTTTTTTCTTTACGTTTTCAAAAACAGCATTTTTATTGAATCCGTCGAAAACCGGCAGCGACAAATTTAGACCTACTATCGGTCCGTTGTTCACAACCAGCGAAGAAGAACCATAATTGTACGTGGAACGGGTCAGGTTGTAATCTGTAAAAAATGCTATTTGCGGGTATTGGGGCGAATGGGTAAGCCGATAATCAAGCAAAGCAATTTCCACCGACTTCCTCGCCATGTTTATCTGACTATTTGCTGCGACCAGTACTTCTTTCAAACTTGCATAATCCAGAATCCTGTCGAATTGTATGGGAGAAGAAACATCGTAATCTTTACCGGTTTCAAGTACCAGCAAAGTATTTAATCTTGATTTGGCCGTTGTCATGGCAACCTGCTGTCTTAGGAATGCTGCACTGTCGGCATTGAGGTCAGTAGAAGATTTCAGAAATGCGAGCTCTGAAGTAGTTCCGATCTGCAGTTTTTTCCGGGTAAGATCGTAACGGCTGTTGGAGAAATTGATTGCATTCTGCAAAACCTGAATGCTGTTCTTTAGCTGTACTACAGCAAAATAGGCAGTAATGATCTCGGACACCTTGTTTTCGACTGAAGCCCTGAGTGAAGTCTCCTGCAGGGTCTGAAGGGATCCAAGTTTCTCTTTCCTGATGAACATGGCCATCCCGTTGAAAAGAGTCCAGTCAAGGGTGGCCCCGAAATTTGCCGTACCTGTACGAAGGTTGTCGCTTGGGGTACTAACCCCGCTTTGGTCTTTTGAATCAAGGGAAAAAATGTTCTCTTTGATTCCTCCGTTTAAATTGATAGTAGGAAGGAATCCTGCATTCCCGGGCGTATTGTTGTTGACGGCAATTTGGTTGTCGTTTTTTGCTATCTGAATTGAAAAATTATTTTTAAGCCCTATCGAAATCGCTTCTTCCAAATTCAGGCTGCCAGACTGACCTTTTGATACTATGCATACGCAAAAAAGCAGGACTAATGGTATGGATAATTTCTTCATTGCATCATTTTGGTCTATAAACTCTTGTTATTCTTCCAGGTTGGCTTCCAGATCATCACTTTCTTCCTGGATTCGAATATTACCGGAAATCAATGTGTACAAAGCTGGTACGATGTAAAGTGTCAAAACCAGTGAGAACATCAATCCGCCAATGATGGCAATCCCCATTGGTACACGACTTTTGGCGGCAGCACCCAGGGCCAGGGCAATAGGAAGGGCCCCAAGCGTGGTAGCCAGACTGGTCATCAATATTGGCCGCAAACGCAATGTTGCTGCCTCCAGCACAGCCTCACGGAGAGGAAGACCTGCATTCTTTTTCTGGTTGGCAAATTCAACGATCAGGATTCCGTTCTTGGTAACAATTCCAATCAAAATGATGATTCCAATTTCGCTGAAAATATTAAGTGTCTGACTGAAGGCAAACAAAGATATCAATGCGCCCGCAATGGCGAGTGGCACCGTCAGCATCACGATAAGCGGATCGCGGTAACTTTCGAACTGGGCTGCAAGCACAAGAAAAATCAGCACAAGTGCAAAAATGAAAGCATAAACCAGGCTGCTGGCGCTCTCATCAAGGTCGCGGGAAGACCCGGCCAGAGAAGTCGAAAAATTTTCGGGCAGCACCTCTTTTGCTATTTTTTTCATCTCAGCAATTCCTTCCCCCAAAGTGGTTGTTGTTGACGGCTGAGCCGAAACCGTGGCAGAAACATATCTGTTAAAGCGATAAATATTGGGTGGATTACTCTGATTGGTTACCTTCAGGACATTATCCAGTTGAATCAGATTTCCGACAGAATTTCTGATGTAAATAGTAGAAAGATCCATTGGATTATCCCTGTTGGAACGCGATGCTTCGCCAATAACCTGATACTGTCTGTCGCGAAGGACAAAGTAACCATACCGCTGCTGACTAAAATAAAGTTGAAGGTTTTCTGCAATATCCCTGACAGAAACACCCAGTGTTTTGGCCCGGTCGCGGTCGATTTCCACTCTTAGCTCAGGTTTGTTGAATTTCAAATCAACATCAACAACCTGAAATGCTTTGTCCTCCATCGCTCTATCCAGAAATTTTGGCAATGTTTCTTTTAGACTTGCAAAATCAGGCGCCAGCAAGACGAACTGAACCGGTAAGCCTGCCCCTCTTCTGGTGGTGGCGATGGTCTGTTCTTGTGTAGCATAACCCCTGGCAAAACTATTTTTTCGCAACAGTTCGTTTAACCAGTCTGCAATCTCCTGTTGAGATCTTTTTCGCTTGTCAGGTAAAACCAATCCGATTCTTGCTGATCCTTCATTTGACCCGTGCATGCCTAACATCACCATCAAAGTCTCCTTTTCAGGCAAAGTATCAATCACTTCTGTCAATTTCTGCATGTAGCTGTCCATCGATTCATAAGCCGTTCCTTCAGGAGCTATGGCAGTAATCCGGATCCTGCTCTTATCTTCCATTGGAGCCAATTCCGTAGGGCTGAGCCTGCCAATGACAAGGATGATTGCCAGTGATGCCAGCATAATCAAAACTGCCATCCAACGATGTCCGATGAATGTTTTCAGTGATCTGTGGTAGCTTTCCGTCATTTTTTCAAAAAACCGTTCACTGCGCTTGTACAATTTGGATTCAGAAGTGCTTTTTTTAAGCATTCTGGCACACATCATTGGGGTAAGAGTGAGCGAAACAAAGGCAGAGATCAAAACAGAACCCGCCACGGTAACGGCAAACTCTCTGAAGAGCCGGCCTGTAATTCCGCTCAGGAACATGATGGGTAAAAAGACAGCTGCAAGGGTAATTGTTGTGGAGATAATGGCGAATATAATTTCGGCGGATCCCTTGTGACCTGCTACCATTGGTTTTTCGCCATGTTCAATCTTTTTGTAGATATTTTCGAGTACCACAATCGCATCGTCCACAACCAATCCGGTAGCCAGTACAATTCCAAGCAGGGTTAGAAGATTGATCGTAAATCCTGCAAAATACATAATGGCAAAGGTCCCGATCAGAGAGATAGGAATTGCCAGGACAGGGATTAAAGTGGTCCTCCAGTGTCTTAGAAAAACAAATATGACCAGCACAACCAGGGCAAAAGAGAAGAAGATGGTCTCCTCTACTTCTTTAATGCCTTTCCTGATATTTACGGTAATGTCTGACAGTACGGTCAGTTTCAAATCCTGGGGAATCTCTTGTTTTAAACGCTCTACCCGCTTGTAGAATTCATCTGCTATTGCAATATGATTGGAACCGGGCTGCGGTTGAATGGCCAGGGCAATCATTTGGACTCCACCATTTCCCCTGAAACTGCTTTTAAGTGATTCGGATGAAAGTACTGCCCGTCCGATGTCTCTTAACCTGATCAATACTCCATTCTGCTCTTTGATCAGGAGATTGTTAAATTCATCCTCAGTAGTCAGCCTGCCAAGTGTGCGGATGGTCAATTCCCTTTCGTATCCTTCGATCCTTCCGGAGGGTAATTCTACGTTTTCCTTCTGGAGTGCGTTGCGGACATCCATCGGTGAAATCTGATAAGCAGTCAGCCGGGCTGGATCCAGTTCGAGCCGCATGGCATATCTTTTTTCTCCGTAGATCCTGATATCACTCACTCCGGGGATGGTCTGAAGCCTTTCTTTAAATACATTGATACCATAATCGGTCAGCTCAAGCAAACTCCGGGTGTCACTCTGTATGGCCAGGGTGAGGATGGCATCCGCATCAGCATCGGTCTTGACAATCACGGGAGGATCACAATCAGGGGGCAAACGGCTGATGACACGGGAAACCCTGTCACGTACATCATTGGCCGCAGCTTCCAAATCACCGTCGATATTGAACTCAACGGTGATACGACTGTCGCCGTCACTACTGGAGGAAGTTAATGTACGAATTCCGTCAATTCCGTTGATGGATTCTTCCAGGGGTTGTGTGATTTGAGTGGCCATCACATCCGTATTGGCTCCCCTGTAATTGGTTGAAACGGTAATAGTAGGAGGATCGACACTTGGGAATTCGCGTAATCCGAGCATATTAAAACCTACGAAACCAAGAAGCAGCAAAATAATGGATAGTACTGATGAGAGTACTGGTCTTTTGATGCAAATTGAGGCGATATTCATATTGTTAATTGCATAATATTGTTACCGTTCCTGAATTTTCACCTTAATGCGCATCCCGTCTTTTATCTGTAAAA
>JAPKXV010000244.1 GCA_026394635.1 Methanoregula sp.
CTTGAAGGGGGCAGGCATTTTGGGATTGCAGTCAAAGAGACCATCATCGAGAAGTGAAGGGGGCATTCTGGCATTGCAGTCAAAGAGACGATCACCGGGAAGTGAAGGGGGCATTTTGGCATCGCAGTCAAAGAGACGATCACCGGGAAGTGAGCGCATGAAGGCAGGCATCATCGGCGGCACCGGGAAGATGGGCCGGCTCTTTGCCGCAGTCTTTAAAAAGGCCGGGTACGAGGTCGTGGTCTCGGGGAGGTCAACAAAGGTCACCAGCCGGAATATCGCACAGGAGTGCGACCTCGTCATCGTCTCTGTCCCGATCCGGGACACAGTAAACGTGATCGAAGAGATCGCCCCCCTGCTGCGAAAGGACCAGCTCCTCTGCGATCTGACCTCATTAAAGGTTAGCCCGGTAGCAGCCATGCTGAAATCCAAAGCAGAGGTGATAGGGCTCCACCCGATGTTCGGTTCGACTATCCGTTCGCTGAAACAGCAGACCATCATCGCCTGCCCGGCACGTGCAAAAGACGCATCGGTCGACGCCCTGCTCGCCGTGTTCCGGACTCAAGGAGCGGTCTGTACCGTCACGACGCCGGAGGAGCACGACCGGATGATGGCCGTTGTGCAGGGGCTGACCCACTTCGTCACGCTCTGCATGGCCGAGTCCGTCCGGCGCCTCGGGATTGATATCGACGCGACAAAAGCGTTCACCAGCCCGGTCTACCGGATCGAACTCTCCCTTGTCGGCCGCCTGCTTTCGCAGGACCCGGATCTGTACGGCAGCATCCTGCAGCAGAACCCGTTTGTACCGGATGTACTTGCCGCATGCCGGGACTCGGTTGCCGACCTGCAGACGATCATCCTCAGGAAGGACCCTGAAGCATTTGCCGCATTCTTCACACGGGACGCCCGGCATTTCGGGAAATACTGCGATGAAGGCATGGCGATGACCGACGCACTGATCGAAGGGCTGGTGAACCGATGACCGTGTTTGTGCTCGGCCCGGAAGGGACGTTCTCGCACGAGCTCGCGCTCCGGCTCAAAGTTGAGGATATCCGGTTGTCCTCCACCATCCACCGTATCTTTGAGGCGGTCGGTAAGGGCGAAGGGGACGGCATCGTCCCGATCGAGAACTCCGAGGCGGGAGGTGTCGGTGCAACCCTCGACGGGCTTATCCGGCAGCCTGTCTTCATCACGGCCGAGATGTACATGCCCATCGACCACCACCTTGCCGCGTATGTCCCGCCCGACCAGGTAAAGAAACTCTATGTCCACCCCCAGACGCACGAGCAGTGCAGCGAGGAGATCGAACGGTGGGGCATTCCCGTCGTCCACACCAACAGCAACGCGGAGAGCGCCCTGAACCTGCGAAACGACAGGACGTCGGGGGCGATCGTCTCGTCATTCGCGGTAACATTCTACAGCCTTCCCGTTATCCAGGCGCACGTGCAGAACAACCTTGACAATGTCACACGCTTCGTGAGGATCTCAAAAAAACCCCAACGTGAAGAGCGGGCTGAAAAATGCAGCATCATCATCGATCCCAGCGGGGACCGGACCGGGCTTTTGCATGACCTGCTCGCGGTCTTTGCGGTAAAAAAGATCAACTGGACGAGGATCGAGTCCCGCCCCTCGAAGCGGGGGATCGGCACCTATGTCTTCTTCCTCGATTATGCGGCATCATCGGGATATGCTGATGCGATCACGTACTTAAAAACAATGACAACGATAAAAGAGCTCGGCTGCTATACCAAAATTGAGGTACCGGAATGATCGTTACGCCTTCCCGCGTCCGGGGGATTGACTACCGGTTCACTGCCCCGCCCTCCAAGAGTTTTACCCACAGGGCGATGATCATCGCAGCACTCGCAAACGGCATGTCTATCCTGCACAACCCCCTCATTGCACAGGACACTGAGCTCACCGCCCGGGCCCTGGAAGCGCTCGGGACACGGATTCACTACGAACCAGGACGAGTCAGGATCGCCGGCTCGGG
This sequence comes from Methanoregula sp., assembly GCA_026394635.1. GTDB lineage: Archaea > Halobacteriota > Methanomicrobia > Methanomicrobiales > Methanospirillaceae > MVRE01. The sequence continues at coordinate 1,994 of JAPKXV010000244.1, forward strand.
CGGGCATTTCTCCTGCGGCGGTGAAAAAACCCTCGACCTGCAGAACTCCGGCACATCCCTGCGCCTGCTCACCTCGCTTGCCCTGCTCTGCGACCAGCCGGTCGTCCTCACCGGAAGTGCACGGATGCAGGAGCGCCCGATCGGACCGCTGGCAGACGCGATCAGCTCGCTTGGGGGAACCGTTGAATTTTTACAGAAAACGGGGTATCCGCCGGTACGGGTTCATGCCACCCTCAAAGGAGGGACTGCTACAATTGACGGGACGATGAGCAGCCAGTTCATCTCCTCCCTGCTCCTTGTCGCACCGTATGCAGAGCAACCCGTGGAACTTGTACTTCCAAATCCTCCCGTGTCACGCTCGTACCTCGATGTGACCGTCAACATCATGAGGGCATTCGGGGCACAGGTGTTTGAACAGGACCACAGGGAGTATTCTGTGAGCAACCGCCAGAGGTACCAGGCACGGACCTATGAAATTGAGGGCGACTATTCCTCCGCATCCTACTTTTTTGCCATCGCTGCAATCTGCGGCGGCAGGGTGACCGTGGAAAACCTCAGGCCCGGTTCAGTGCAGGGCGACCACAGTTTCCCCGGGCTGCTCGGGGCAATGGGTTGCACCGTGCAGGAAGGGTCTGATTCGATCACGGTGGAAAGGACCGGGAAGCTCTCGGGGATCGAATGCGATATGTCATCATCGCCCGACACCGTCCAGACGCTCTGCATGGTGGCCGCGATGGCAGGCACCCCTACGACCATCACCGGCATCAGTCATTTAAAGTTCAAAGAGAGCGACCGTATCACCGGCACTGCCCGTCTCCTGAACAATCTCGGGGGAGACGTGCAGGCAGGTGCTGATACCATAACCATCAACCCGTCCCCGCTTCACGGCGGCACCATCGATCCGGTTAATGACCACCGGACCGCGATGAGCTTTGCTGTGCTCGGGCTGGGCATCGGGGGGATCACCATCGAACATGCAGAATGCACAAACAAATCATTCCCCGGTTTCTGGGACGCACTCGCAGGAGCCGGACCGTGAAACGGATCGTCCTTACCGGCTACCGGGGTACCGGGAAGACAGAGATCGGAAAGGTGGTAGCCGGACGGCTGGGTATTGCCTTTATCGACACCGACACCCTGATCGAGGCAAAGACCGGGCGTTCCATCCCCACCATCTTTCATGAAGATGGCGAGGAGCGGTTCAGGGCCGTGGAGCGGGAGGTTATCGCTGCCCTCCCGGCACAGGACGCCCTCATCAGCACCGGGGGAGGTGTCGTGGTCGACCCGGAAAATATGGAGCATTTGCGCAGGGAGAGCGTGCTGGTGCTCCTCGTCGCAGACATTGACACCATCGAACAAAGGCTCTTAAAAAAACCCCGTCCGCCGCTCACGGGCATGCCGCTGCACGAGGAGATTGCAGAGATGATGGACCGCCGCCGCCAGCATTATTATGCGGCAGCTGATCTCTGTTTTGACACCAGCGAGACCTCTGTGGATGTGGCAGCAGAAAATCTTATCCGGATCCTCCAAAAAGGAACGACAACGGCACAACAGAGAGAGACCGGGATGGCATTTTTCAGGACAGGGCGTATTCCGGCACCACAATTACATACGCTCGAATCGATCCTCACCGCACCAGCGCGGGACCCGCAGACCCGGCTGATGGGAGTTGCCGGCTACCCCTGTGCCCACAGTAAAAGTCCGGCCCTCTTCAATAACCTCTTTACCCGCTACGCGCTCAACTACCACTACACCTGGTTTGAAGATCCGGAAGCCGACGAGATCATGCGGGTCGCCCGCTCGCTCGATGTGAAGGGGTTATCCGTGACCATCCCCTTCAAACAGGATATTATAAAATATCTTGATGAGGTAGACGAACATGCGGCCCAGCAGATCGGTGCCGTGAACACCGTGGTCTTTGCCTGCGGGTCCGCTGTCGGGCACAATACTGACTGGATCGGGGTGAGGAAACCCCTTGTTTCTCTCAGGGGCGCAAATGCCGTACTTCTCGGTGCGGGAGGTGCGGCAGCAGGAGCGGCATATGCGCTCGCGGACCTTGACATGAAGGTGACCATCCTGAACCGGACAACAGAGAACGCGAAGATACTCGCAGAAAAATTCGGGTGTGCGTGGGGCCGCCTTGAAGATATGGATCGGATCAGACCGGATCTTATCGTGAATGCAACCCCGCTTGGTATGCATCCCGATGACCACAGCCCGCTGCGCGATGACCAGCTCACTAAGGAAATGACCGTATTTGACCTCGTGTATACCCCACCCGAAACCCCGTTGATCGAACAGGCCCGCAGGATCGGGTGCAGGACAATCACCGGCACGGAGATGTTTATCGAACAGGCACGCGAGCAGTTTTACCTCTTCTTCGGGATCGATGTGCCGCCGGAAACGATGCGGGAGACAGTACTATGAACAGCTTTGGTAAAAATTTTAAGATCACCAGTTTTGGCGAGAGCCACGGGAAGGCACTCGGAGTAGTGATTGACGGTTGCCCGGCGGACCTTGAACTGTCGGGAGCTGATATCCAGCCCCTGCTCGACCGGCGGCGACCGGGCAAGAGTCCCCTCGCGTCCGTCCGTGCCGAACATGACCGGGTCGAAATCCTCTCCGGCATTTTCGAGGGGAAGACCACTGGCGCTCCGGTCGAACTGCTGGTAAAAAATGAGGATGCCAAATCCGGAGATTATGAGTCCCTGCGTGAGGTCTTCCGGCCCGGGCATGCGGATTTTACGTATTTTGAAAAATACGGCATACGCGACCACCGCGGCGGGGGAAGGAGCTCCGGCCGCGAGACGGTGGCTCGGGTGGCGGCAGGTGCCGTGGCAATGAAGATCCTGTCGGAAAGGGGAATCACCATCACCGGCCGGATCCTTGAGGTACACGGGAAAAGATCTCATGAAGAGATCGAAAAAGAGATCTGTGCTGCACAGGATGCAGGGGATTCGGTCGGCGGTATCGCAGAGATTACCGTGAACGGGTGCCCGGCCGGCCTTGGCGACCCGGTCTTTGGCAAGCTGGACGCACTCATTGCCGGTGCCATGATGGGGATCGGGGCGGTCAAAGGCGTTGAGATCGGGGACGGTTTTGCATCCGCAAAAAGATTCGGGAGCCAGAACAACGACCCGATGACCTCCGACAGTTTTTCCAGCAACCATGCCGGCGGCATCCTCGGGGGGATCTCAAACGGGCAGGATATTGTCGTGAGGATCGGCGTGAAACCCACACCGTCGATTGCAAAGACCCAGAAGACCCGGGACATCCACGGCAATGAGGCCGAAATCTCGGTGAAGGGCCGGCACGACCCCTGCATTGTCCCCCGGATCATCCCGGTCGCGGAAGCGATGCTGGCGTTAGTGCTCGTCGACTGCCTGCTGGAACAGAGGAAGTACCGGTAACGTCTCCTTTTTTAAAATAAGAAATCTTGATTTTATTTAAGCACCTTCTTCACAATTTTTTTGATTTTTTCGATTAGACCAGATTTTTCAGGTTTCAATTTTTCATCAGGATCATATTTTCCTTCGAAGAAATCAAAACTGCTCTGCTGAAAACCTATTTAAAATGGTTTATTTCCTTTTAATGAAGTTTTTATTGAGTTATAGTCCAAGGGTGTATACTTATCAATTAAAAATACAGCGTTTTTTCCATTATAAATAAATCCACCATCAAATTCATATTCAAATTTTAATGGTTTGATTGCTCTTGGATCAACGACACAGGAAAAATTACCTCTCCTTGTCTCACCAATATTTAAAGAACCAGCTTGAAGATCAGTTAATTCCACTCCGGTACTTCCATATCCTCCATTAAAGCAAGTGTATTCTTTGCCTAACACATCAGTTAATTCAGTAAAACCAAAATAAATCGGTTTTTCTGATCCCGTATTTGTTAATGAAATATCCAAAAGAATCCAATCCCAATTATGCCAATAATCAATACTGGGGTATTTTGGGTCATAATATGGTTGTTTTATGTTGAAAACCCTGTTAATAGTAATCTTTTGATTATTTGTATCGCCGTCCGTTGCACTTTGGCCAATAAAACAGGTGCCAATACATGAATCTGGTAAAGGTTGAGGTGGACCGGTGAAATAGACAATTGGATTGAAATATGGAAAGATTAACCCTGAAAAAATTAGTGGAACTCCGACGATAAAAATGATATAAACAATAAAATCGTTTTTTAATAAGTCATAGCGTGTTATCCGTTGTTCTGAATTTATAAGATAGAACGCCCCCGCGTTAAAACCTAAAGCTATTAAACCAAAGAAAATAGCCCCTAATATTCCACCAAAAAGATTTGCATTAGAGGAAAATAATAACGTGGAAAGTAATTCGCCAATTAGCCACCCAAACCCCCCAATTACAATCACTCCTATTGTCACAATGCCGAGGATTAAGATCCTGTTGTTAAAATAAAAAACACCAATAACAATTACCGTTAGTAAATATAAAAAAAGAAGAATAGACTTTAACAACATTCCAATAGAGAGTGGAATTAAAAAAATTTCCAGTAAAAATAAGAAAAATGGAGGATCGCTATCAAAATGTTTTCTGGGGCGATACAACCAAGAGATCATGATAAATTGCTTATTTTATACTCATCTTAAGTAATTGATTATATTAACTTCTGTCAATCAGATTCTGTTGCGTTGTTGGGAGTTGAAG
>JAPKXV010000019.1:0-444 GCA_026394635.1 Methanoregula sp.
AAAAAGTAAAAGATGCGTAACGGGACTGCACTCCGGTCACAACGATTAATGAAGTAAAGGAACGGGCATTATCATTTATATCGGGAAGTGGCCCACGTGAATGATTGGATACCATTGCGCGGGGTCTTTCTGTCAGGTGTCAGTTTTACCTGATAACGGTTGAATCAAGCGAAAAAAGTTAGGGAAAAACAGAGCACCGGGGCTCATGTGCTCGGGAATACGCATTGGGGCGTATCCTACCACCAAAGGTGCAGTTTCATCACTTATATGAAAAAATGAACTAGCCCGCACTATTCCTCGCGATCCGCCACATCCCATTCGGCACCACCATCTCAAACCGGGCTCCTTTACCCGGTTCCCCGGTCCCGCGGATGGTGATCCCGGTTATATCGAGGATCTCCCGTGAAAGGGCTAAACCAAGCCCGGTGTTCTTCCCAAAACCTA
>JAPKXV010000019.1:449-2267 GCA_026394635.1 Methanoregula sp.
AGATCTTTTCCTTCTCTTCGGCCGTCACACCAACACCGTCATCTTCACAGACGATTAGAGGGTCATCACCGGATTCCTCAACAAAGAAGCGGATAAATTTGGTCTTCCCACCATAACGCACCGCATTATCCATCAGGTTATAACAGACCTTGACGATAAGCGGGTCGGCGAACATTTCCACGCCGGATGGGAGATCATTTTCTACCATGACCCGTCCGAGATGGGCTTGCGACGCCGCCTTGTCTACGAGTAGGCGACATTCCTGCCAGACAGGGACATGGATACCGATCTTATCGTACTCTTTGGTAAACCGGATCATTGCGGAGATCCGCTGTGCAGCGGTCAAAACATTCTGGAAATACTCATTCTGTGAAGGATCGAGATTGCTATCTTTGAGTATTTCGAGGTATCCCATTTGCACCGTGAGTTGGTTGTTAATGTCGTGACGCGTGATGCTCGAGAGGAGGTTTAATTTTTTATTTGCCTGTCGTAGCGCATCTTCGTCCCGCTTACGCTCGGTAATGTCGATAGTGTATCCACCGAGAATAGTTGGATGGTTTGGTATGGGAATTGGAAATTTCACGCTGAAAAAATACCGCCCGTCAAAAGTCTCTTCCCGCTCAATAATGCGGCCTTCTGTCATAACTTTTCCATCATCCACCCGCATTTCGGCAGCCAATTTCGGAGGCCAGAGTTCCTCTCCGGTTTTGCCGAGCAATTGAGACAGAGGCTTCCCTAACATCTTTTCAAAATGATGGCTCAACATGACCGCACGGGTATCTTCGTCTTTAATGTAAACAGGGATAGGGCAATAGCGTATAAACAAAGACAGTTTCTCCTCGCTTTCCCGCAGCGCATCTTCCGCCCTTTCCCGGGATGCCGCTGACTTGATCTTGTGCGAAAGTTCGGCAAACTGTGCACTTGAATAGCCTCCTTTCTGTATATAGAAGTCAGCCCCGCCGTTGATCGCCTGTATTACAACCTCTTCCCTGCCTTTTCCGGTAAATAGGATAAACGGGATTGACCTAAATTTTGTCCGCACCCCGATGAGGAACTGTATGCCATCCATCCCTGGCATCTGGTAATCGGAGATAATAGCATCGAACCTAGCCTTTTCGAGCAACAGGATCGCTTCTGGTGCGTTCAGGGCTGTCGTTACGGCAAAATCCCCTGTTTGTTCTAGAAACAACTTGCCGAGGTCAAGAAGATCGGGTTCGTCGTCCACATAGAGGACACTGAGAATATCTGCCATTGCACTCCATTGTCTGTCTGTTACCACATACCTTTCGGTTTCTATCGTTTCGCAGCTTTTGAGATTAGAGTCTTTTGAAGATGCCGGGAAAATAACGTTCCGCGGTTTTCATCTCATTGCTGTTCAGGCGGCTCCACCCAGACAGACTGGCTAAGTTGATGAGGCGATCGCGAACTTCATCTGCCGTGAGAAGTGAATATCCCGCTGGCTGCCGTGTCGACCAAGAATAGATGTAGAAGTAAATAGCCCCTGACCGTGCCTTGTGGGCATATATGTCATTCCCGACAGTATCCCGGCGCTCAGTGAATGGTGAATTCGTAGGTGCTTTGTAAAGACAGACATCGCTATTGATGCTGACTACAACATCCTCGCCATCGGGTGTCTTTAAAACTCTCATGTTTAGGTGTCCTGCGCTATAACTTGCGGCGCCCTCCGTAAAATGTAATCGATTCTTACATTCTCCCTTTTCCTTTTTCCTTATATCAGGACAGAATATACGACCCCATTCCCGATCGCCTGAAAATCGGGTCTTTTCCGTCAAGTGCCTGCTTACTAGGTAAGGTTAA
>JAPKXV010000246.1:0-2864 GCA_026394635.1 Methanoregula sp.
TTTTTCATCATGGCAAACGATCCCATGACTGCCTCCCTGATGGTCTTTTGTTCGAGTACGATAAGGGGCACGACAAACGCAACGATTAAAAGTGCGAGATTATAGAGAAGGGCAAGAGTAATCCACGTGCCGGTGGGATGAAAGATGACCGTCTCGTAGGGGGATACTATCCCGGATGCTGCCTGGACGAGCAGGTACGTAAGGAACATACCGGATACAATAACCCCAAGGAAGACGGCGCAGGCCGCTACTTCGGCCCAGGTCTTTTTCATCATAGCAAACGATCCCACGACTGCCTCCCTGAGGGTCTTTTGCTCAAGTACGATAAGGGGAATGACAAACGGAGTCAGGACAAACAGGAGCAGGGTGATCTCCAAAAAATGCAGGGTCTCTAAAAGCCCGAATGGATATATCCATAACAGCAGCGAGCGTCCTCCATAGCCCGGAATCTCGGTTAACATGGCCCAGTCAAGAGTCCAGTTGAAGGGGAACTGGGTGATTGTGCTGGTAAAAAAACCGTCACCAATAGTATAGAGGAACCCAAGATCATGCGGGAACCAGATAATGGCAAAATAAACATAAATCCTCTCAAGCAGCATGCCTGCGAGTGCCAGAACCAGGGACCATAAAAAGATGGCTTTTAAGTATTTTTTTGCTCCGGCAAGCCCATCAAAGAACGAGGCTGAACCGTCTCTCTTTGACGAGATGCTCGTAAGAAGGCCCGCCAATAAGAACACGAGACAGAACAGTGTTGCGAACCCGAGTAACAAGTCCATGCCATAACGTACGATTATATCCGGTTGCAGGATCCTGCCGATGGAGCGGAGTGCTCCCTGGCTGATGGCGTTTCCCGCCAGCACAAGCCCGGCAAGGAGTGTAAACCAGAGGAGCTGCGGGTTATGGATCAGTGTCTTTGTGCCCGACAGGGCGGCGCCGATTCCCCGGCGGATCGTTCCCGATCCCCCGCCATCAGGAAGTCCCTCATGGGCGTGTTCACGGAGATCAACAATACCAATCTGTGAGGCACGGACTAACGGGGGTTTCCGGCACAGGCCGAACCAGTGTTCAGCAATTTCCGATACCTGGGTCATTTTACACTCTCCCTGATTTTTATGAGCAGTTCTTCGGCCATTTTTGTCGGGTCGGCAGTTTTCTCAATTTTGATCCCGAGTTCTGAAGCGAAATCCCAGATGAATTCGATACACTGAGTGAATTCATCGCAGGCCTTACAGTCGCCGTCATGTTCGTACCAGACCTGCATGCCATGCTTCTCCGAGACAAAGATATATGCACGGGTCTGGAACGGGATGGACCGTCCAAACAGGACGCCCCGTTCAACATCGATCTTCTCAACCTGGATCCGGTTTGCGTGGGCCATCTCGCGTAGTGATGATTCGATCTTCTCGTCCATGAACCGGATAGCCTGCGACACACCCTGCCGGGTGATCCCCTGCTGGTTCGCAATGGAGACATTGGACATCCCGCTGCGCCGCATCTTCCAGAACCCGAACTGCTTTTCGTTCATTGGTAGGAACATTTGTAAACATATGGATGTTTACAATATAAAAGTTACGCGGGTTTTCGGCCGATGGAGTATGCCAGCTTACACACATCTTTCCAGTCGTCGTCGTCACAGTTATCGTAATTTTTTCATGAATTGACTGAATGAGTGGCATTGGCGATACCCGGAACACGGTAAACAAAAGTTCGTTATCATCGTTTTATCGCGGAGTGGATTCTCCTGTTTGCTCCGGGGGCCTTTCCCGGAACCGGATGAACACAAAAAAAGTTTACGGGGATCTTCAACTTTTGCGCACAATCAATTTGACCGCAGCCCCTCATGAAAATACACACCAAACATGGTGTAATTTTTTTTAAAAACCCCGGTGCAAAAAAAATCTGATCCGGGGTTACCGGCGTCAGGGTTTTTTCTGAGGGGATTGTCTCTGGTCCTGTTCGGATCCCCGTATGCAGAAGTAGGCTTTCCGGAGTCCGAGGGAAGTTGTTACCGGGCACGCCGGGCAGATGCAACCCTTCTTCTCAAATGTACATACCGGGCTGCGCCCGGTGATGCAATAGAATATCTCACCCTTCTCGCGCATGCACTCATTGGTGGTCGGGCACCCGCCGCACACACAGCGATCTTTTTGTTCAGCAACGGTTATCGCACGCCTTGTCGCGTCCATCGCAGCGATGTTCTTCTGGAATTCTTCAAATGTGTCCATCAGCCAGCCTTCCTGTTTGTTGTGGAATAAGTACATAATCAAAAATATGGATATTTTAATGCATGCCCGCACCCATGGTCGGACGAAAGTTCGGCATCCACACGGTCCTCCCCATCACAAAAGAGCAATGCAGGACGATAAAAGTCCTTGGCATCTCGGGGTCGAGCCGCCAGCAGCCCGGTATGAGTAAATCGGAACGGCTCCTCCTGCGTGCCCTCAAACAATACGAGGACTATGGCTGTGAAACGATTTTTATCCGGTTAAAAGACCTCATCATCCATGACTGCGAGGGGAATTATTCGGAGAACCCTGCGTACTGCACCTATCCCTGCCAGAGCTCGATGAAGTACGAGGACGACCAGATGCAGGTCGTGTACGATGCGATCCTCGCATGCGACATCCTGATCCTGGCCACACCCATCAGGTGGAACAACCATTCGGCATTGATCCAGAAATTTATCGAGCGGATGAACGCGATCGAGAACCAGTACGCGTGGTATGGGGTGCAGATGATAAAAAACAAGGTCGCAGGGCTCATCATCATTGGTCACGTGGACGGCGTCCAGCACGTTGCCGGCAATCTCCTGAATTTCTTCTCGTGGCTCGGGTTCCATATTCCCGAAGATGCAATCGCCTCAT
>JAPKXV010000246.1:2920-3737 GCA_026394635.1 Methanoregula sp.
CCACGAAGGACTGGGGGCTTATCGAGCAGAACAAATATACCGGGGAAGACCTCGCGAACCTCATCACCGGGGCGCTTTTGCTCGCATACCAGCTGAAAAATGCCTGTTCCGACGAAAAACCCGGCCACACATTGTAAACAATAAATAGCATTGCTCCCCAGATGGTAACAGAAGAATTCTTTCTGGGAAGGTGACTTCATGGTGTTTCCCGCACAACGGATGAGAAGGTCAAGGTCACGTACAATACAACCGATGCTGCAGCAGGCCCGGCTTGCAAAAACAGATCTGGTCGTCCCCCTTTTTGTTGACGAGACACTATCCAGAAACAGACCGATTGCCTCGATGCCGGGGCAGGTGAGGTATTCGATCAACGGGATTTCAGGTGCTGCCGAAGATCTCTGGGACCGGGGGCTCCGGGCAGTCCTCCTTTTTGGCGTCCCCAAAAAGAAGGATCCGGAAGCCAGCAGCGCGTATGATGAAGGGGGGGTTGTCCAGCAGGCTGTCCGGAGGATCAAAAAAGCTGTCCCCGACATGGTGGTGATCACCGATGTCTGTGCCTGCGAATACACCGATCATGGGCATTGCGGGATCATCGGAGAGACCCGGTGCGGCCCTGACCTGCTCAATGATCCCTCGCTTGAGCTGATGAACCGGATCGCGGTCAGTCATGCAAACGCGGGGGCTGATGTTGTTGCCCCCTCGTGCATGCTCGACGGGATGGTCAGTTCCATACGGTCAGTGCTGGACGATGACGGCCTTGAGCAGGTCCTGATCATGTCGTACTCTTCCAAGTTTGCCTCCGCGTTCTACGGGCCGT
>JAPKXV010000246.1:3742-8085 GCA_026394635.1 Methanoregula sp.
CGTACTCTTCCAAGATTGCCTCTGCCTTCTACGGGCCGTTCCGCGATGCTGCGGGTTCGGCGTACTCGTTTGGCGACCGGTCCACCTACCAGATCAACCCCGCAAATGCACGGGAGGCTTTTTTAGAATCCCAGCTCGATGCCGGCGAAGGCGCGGATATCCTGATGGTCAAGCCGGCGGGGATGTACCTCGATATCGTTGCTGAGATCGCAACCCTCGGCCTGCCGGTCGCCGCATACCAGGTGAGCGGGGAATACGCGATGATCAAAGCGGCGGCAGAGCGTGGCTGGATCAAAGAGAAAGAGGCGGTCATCGAGAGCCTTACCTGCATCAGGCGCGCCGGGGCTGACCTGATCATCTCCTATTTTGCTCCGGATGTTGCGGGGTGGATGGATGAACAGCAGTGACCTGTTTGCGCAAGCACGGGTGATGATCCCCGGAGGAGTCTCCAGCCCGGTCCGTGCCATCAAACCCTATCCTTTCTATACTGCCAGCGCACAAGGGTCGACCCTTGTTACCGTTGACGGGCAGCAGCTGACAGACTGCTGTTGCGCGTACGGCCCTCTCATCCTCGGGCATGCCCACCCGGCAATTAAAAAGGCAATCGGCGAACAACTTGACCGTGGCTGGCTCTACGGTACTCCGGTTCCCCATGAGCCGGAATTTGCCCGTCTGATCATTGGCGACCATCCCGGCATGGACATGGTCCGCTTTGTATCGAGCGGTTCGGAGGCCACGATGGCGGCGATCCGGCTCGCACGGGGTTTTACCCAGAAAAAGGATATCGTGAAGGTCGAAGGGGGATTTCACGGCGCACATGACGGGGTGCTCGTACAAGCCGGTTCCGGCGCAACCACGCTGGGGATCCCGGATTCCGCGGGAGTCCTCGCCGATCTGGTCGCCCATACACGACAAGTCCCGTATAATGACCCTGAAGCACTGGAGTCGCTCCTTGCAAAGGATCCGGATGTCGCGGCGATGATCATTGAACCGGTTCTGGGAAATATCGGGCCGGTCATTCCTGATAAAAATTACCTGCAGGAGATCCGGTCGATCACCCGTGCTCATGATGTCCTCCTGATCTTCGACGAAGTCATAACAGGATACCGGCTGGGCATTGGCGGGGCTCAAGTGAAATATGGGGTAACGCCGGACCTCACCACACTCGGCAAGATCATCGGCGGCGGGCTCCCGATTGGCGCCTTTCTGGGCAGGCGTGAGATCATGGAGCTGGTCGCGCCCTCCGGCCCGGTCTACCAGGCAGGGACGTTCTCCGGCAACCCGCTCTCTCTTGCCGCAGGTATTGCTACGGTACAGTGGTTGCATGCTCACCGCAATGTATACGATGAACTCGACAAAAAAACGCGTGCAATAGAAGAGGGATGTTCCGGAAATGCCCGGGGCTCTTTTGTCCGCCTCGGTTCGATGTTCAAGTATTTTTTCCGGCCGGCCCCCCCCCGCAATTACCAGGAGGTCAAAGAGTGCGATACCGCTGCATTCCAACGGTTCTGGACAAAGATGCTTGCCGCGGGCATCTTCATCCCGCCCTCGCAGTTTGAGACAAACTTTGTATCAGCTGCACATTCCGATGCTGACATCGAGAAGATCATCATGGCGTACCGATCATGTCGATAAAAATTGGCACACGGGGCAGCAAGCTCGCGCTCGCGCAGGCTGACACGGTCTGCCGGAAGCTCACGGCAATGGGGATTGGGGTAGAGCAGATCGTCATCACGACACAGGGTGATATAAATCATGGTGTACCGCTGCACGAGATAGGCGGGCAGGGGGTGTTTGTCCGGGCGCTCGATGACGCGATCCTTGCCGGCGAGATTGACTGTGCTGTACACAGCATGAAGGACATCCCCGCGGTCCGCCCGTCGGGCCTCTTGACCGCTGCCATATTAAAACGCGATTCACCCTCACTATCAAGGACCTGCGGGGCAATATCGATACCCGGCTCCGGAAACTCAATGCCGGGGAGTATGATGCGATCGTCCTTGCCGAGGCAGGACTGATACGGCTTGGGATCCGGGTGCCCGGTGGGCGCCTTCCGGTGGAAAAATTTGTCCCGTCACCCAACCAGGGCACCGTCGCGGTAGTGAGCCGGGCTGACCCCTCGCTCATGGAGACACTCGCTGCTCTTGACCACTCGCAGACCCGGACCGATGTAGCGATCGAGCGTGCAGTCATGGAACATCTCGGGGGTGGCTGTTTCACCCCGTTGGGAGTCTACTGTCGCGCCGGTCACCTGATTGCTGAAGTGCTGTCGCTTGACGGCAGCCGGACAGAACGGATCGAGACCGACGTACCTACCATTGAGAGGGCGCGTGAACAGGGGAGAATACTGAAAGGACGGGCTCAGGATCTCATTGATGATGCGTACACAAAGCTGAGGATTGTACCATGACCGGTAAAGTCTATCTCGTAGGTTCGGGGCCCGGCGCACCGGGGCTTCTTGCACAACGCGCAAGGGACGTGATCGATATGGCGGATGTCGTGCTCTATGACCAGCTGCCCGGGGAGGAGATCCTTACAACCCTGCCAGAAAATGCAGAGCTGATTGACTGCGGCAAATATGGCGGGAAACACACGCTCGAACAGGATGAGATCGAGGCGCTGATGATCGACCGTGCACAGAAAGGAAAGGTTGTCGTCCGGCTCAAGGGAGGTGACCCGTTCCTGTTCGGCAGGGGGGGTGAGGAGCTGGAACGGGTGCGGGCAGCCGGCCTTGATGTCGGGATGGTTCCGGGCATCTCCAGCGCTCTTGCCGTTCCCGCTTCGGTAGGCATCCCCCTCACCCACCGGAGCTATGCATCGCAGGTGACCATCCTTACCGGTCACGAAGACCCGGCAAAACCGGAGCCGGCGCTTGACTGGAAGCTGCTCGCCCAGAGCCGGGGAACGATCGTGATCCTGATGGGGGTTGCAAACCTGAAAAGGATCGCAGAAGCTCTGGTAGAAAATGGCAAGGGTAAAAATACCCCGGTTGCCATCATCGAACGGGGTCTTCGCAAGGATCGCCGGGTTACAACAGGCACGCTTGCAACCATCGCAAAAAAAGCAAAAAAAACAGGTGTGAAACCCCCGGCCGTTATCGTGATCGGAAATGTAGTGAAGTTATATGATCCGGACGCGCCGGATCTCATACCGGTTGATGAGGATTGATCAACAATGCTGGAACTGGTAAACAAATTTGAACGATTCGTCTATGCAGCCCTGATGCTCCTGCTCATGGTTGTGCTCCTGTTCTCTGTGGGCGAATTGTGTTATCTTCTTATCGTGAACCTGACAAATGCACCACCGGGGCTGCTGGAGAACCAGGAACTCACCAATCGACTCGGGGTGTTCCTGCTGATCCTGATCGGTGTGGAACTGCTCGATACCATCAAAGCGTATTTTCTGGAGAATGCAATCCATTTCGAGATCGTTATCCTGCTGGCAGTTGTTGCCATCGCCCGTAAGGTGATCCTGCTCGATCCGGCTTCAGCACCGAACCCGGAATTTGTTGGGATGGAGTTGATTGGCATTGGTGTTGTTATCGTGGGGCTCGCAGCAGCATATTTCCTGATCAAGAGGGCAGGAGGAATTGTTATCGGCGAACATGGTGAAAATAAGCCACCGGTTTTATAATTTTTCAATATCCTTTTTCAGAGTGTTTGTTTTATCGCTTGTACGATTGAAGGTACTCTGTCGTTCCTGAACGAACTGTCCCTGTATTTTTATATAATCCAAGGTACATATCACCGGTACGTATGACTGAAACGCTGGAGACCATGGTAACCGGCGATCCCATCGATATCCCGAAGAAGATGCGGGAGATGCTCCGCATCCAGAAAGGGGACCGGATACGCTGGACCTATGAAGGAGACCGGCTGGTTGCAGAAGTCATCAAGAAGAGGAAGGGCGCGCTGACCTCCCTGATCGGAAAATTCAGTGGTGAACCCACAGACTCGGTAAAAACCCATAACCTCAGCGGCGCAAGGATCGGATTTTTTTATGCAGCCATTCAAGATCATCGTTGAAGAACATCCGGACGGCACGAAAACCTCCTGAATCCCTCTCGCATATCTTTATAGAAGCCCCATGCATACTCTATCTAAACATAAGATCCAATTATGAAATTCTCTATTCTCATTGAACAGGATGAAGACGGGCGGTATGTCGTGGAATGCTCGGACCTGCCGGGATGCATGACCGAAGGCGAAACGCTGAAGGAAGCAATCGAAAATATCAATGAGGCAATTGTCGGGTGCATCAAGTCCGGGTTGAAGGCAGCCTCGGATAATATCCACATCACATCCCTGGCTTCCCGGATGAGTATCGATGTCGATACGTCCGGA
>JAPKXV010000052.1 GCA_026394635.1 Methanoregula sp.
GCTCTTCTCCGGACGGATGCGTTCCTGTTCGCAGATAATGCGCGCTTTCGGGTTCACGTGTCGGATGATACTCTCTGCAAGTTCTCCGATGGTTATACCACGCCCGGAACCGGTGTTGATTGTTTTTCCAATGGCATTCTTGCTCTCGGCACATTTAATGAATCCCTTGACGGTATCTGCGACATAAGTGAGATCCCGTACTGGAGTCAGTGATCCAAGTTTGACTGTGTCTGAGGTAAGCGCCTGCGTAATGATTGTGGGAATTACGGCTCGTGTGGATTGTCGGGGTCCAAAGGTATTGAACGGGCGTATGGTGGTGACCGGAAGTCCAAATGCACCACGCGGTCTACGCCGGCATCAAGACACGCTTGCATGATATTGAGGGTGCCTTTGATATTGGTGTTGATGTAGGACTCGGGTGCTACGTAGGAATACGGGATGCCGATGAGTGCGGCGAGATGGAACACGTACTCTTTTTCGTTGATGGCGTTTTTCACAAACAGGGAATCGGTAACATCACCAGCGATGACCGTCAGGTGCGGTGTGTGTGCATCGTACCGCCCTTCGAGCATCCCCCAGTCATTCCTTGCATTGTAATGTACGAATGCCGTGACATCGGCACCTTCCTGCAACAGTTCATCGACAAGGTGACTACCAATAAATCCGCAGGCACCGGTCACGAGCACCCGTTTATTCTGCCATTTCATGGTTTGTTCTGTCTATATGTTTTGATGAGTGCCTGATAATCTTTCTCAGCCTGTGCCATCAGGTTGTTCCATTGACCATCTTTTTTGATCTTTTCCCGTGCAGCATTACCTAACGCTGAACCTAGTTGAGGATTATGTGCCAGAAGTAGGATCTTTTCCGCAAGCTGTTCTGGAGAGTCCGGGGAGATAAGGAGTCCGGTTTTCTGGTTCTCAATCCATTCGGGAATGCCCCCGACGTTCGTCGCAATGCAGGGAAGCGCGCTTGCCATCGCTTCGAGAATGGAAACGGGTGTTCCATCGGATCGCGAAGTAGTGACAAAGATATCTGCATTCCGGTAGTCTTGCGGGACTTCATTGTACTGAGTTTTTTGCCCGAATGAGACAACATCGGAAATGCCAAGAGAGGTTACGAGATCCCGGACTTTTTGTTCATCCGGACCCTCGCCTTTGAGGGTGAGACGAAGTCTTTGGTCTTTCCGGTAAGCGAGAGCAAAACCCGTCACGAGAGTTTCGGAATCGTAGACGGGAAAGAAGCCCCGGTTTGAGAAGATCTCGATTGTTTTATTGTCTGCGGTTATTTTTTCCGGTTCCGGAGTGAAGAGATCTGTATCGATACCAAACGGGAGATAGTGGATTTTATCCGCTGGGATCTCGATATCCTGTATAATGTGATTGCGGATATCCTGTGAAACAGCATAAATCAGATCAACAGAAACGAGGACTTTTTTTGTGTAATACCTGATCAGCCGGCTTTTTTGGGGAAGGATCAGCACATCATCTCCCCATGCGGAGACAACTGACGGGCTGAATCTAAGATCTAGGAGGTGAAAACCGTACTTCGCGATGAAATGGGCGTGAATGAGATCGGGTCTGATTTTTTTTACAAGATGTTTTATCGCGAGATGGCGGGGGATAAACGACAGATAAAGGTTGTTCCAGCGGGACTCA
>JAPKXV010000038.1 GCA_026394635.1 Methanoregula sp.
GGACCGCTGCAGGGATCCTGTCAGCAAACCGCCTGCCGTATAACCCGAGGCATGTCATGCTTATCCCGGAGATGATGAGCATCCCGATGATGATGTCTATTATGAGCATGGTCACGGTCCCCTGTATCTCGCGTCATCTGGCAAACGCGGCACCGTGAACCGGAATGCCCCCTTCGGCACCGCAATCTCAAACCGGGCGCCTTTGCCGGGTTTGCCGGTTTCAGCAATTGTCATACCGGAAAGTGTAAGGCACTCCCGGACAAAGAAGAGCCCAAAGCGGATCTTTTCACCGACGCTCCGGTCAAAAAGACGGGCTTTATCCTTGGGGGAGATCCCGGCACCATCGTCTTCGCAGATCAAAATAAGCCCGTCCACCATTTCCTTGCAGGAAAAGGTGATGCGTGTCGTGGTCTTTCCATGGCGTACTGCATTTTCAATGAGGTTCGCGAAGATTTTTTCAATAAGAGGATCGGAATACAATTCGAGTCCATGGAGATTTATCTCAATCGATATGTCCTGTTTCGGGCTGGAGGTTCGCGAAGATTTTTTCAATGAGGGGATCGGAATACAATTCGAGTCCATGGAGTGCGGGCTCAATCGATATGCCCGGTTTCGGACTGACGAGGGAACCGGCAATCCGGATTGATTGTTCCACGGGAATCCACCGGGGCAGGAGTAATCCGATCTCCTGGTACTCTTGTGTATCTTTAATCAGGTGGTGGATATCTGCAAGGACATGCTCTTCCTTTTCGATAAAGGATACCCGTTCAGCTTCGGTTTTTGCCTCTTTACTGAGCTCGGCATACCCCCGGAGTCCGGTTACCTTGTTCTGGATATACTGGTACGTCACGTCATTCATCAACGTCAGCTTGCGGGTGGTAAGAGCGATCTCATCTGCTGCCCGCTTGCGTTCGGTGATATCCTCGATGGTGTTGTCGAAATAAGTCTGACCGTCTAAAGAGACCTTCTTAATCGAGGTGATACGACCCCAGATCACCCGTCCTTTAAGGGTCTTGTACCTGACTTCCATATCTTTGATGCCATCATTGGCAAGGATTTCATCGCTGATCCTTCGGCGCTGGTCAGTATCTAAGTAAAGATCGCTTGGATGAATGGCTAAAAACTGTTCGCGGCTGTCCGCCTCGAATATCCGAAGAGCTGCCGGGTTCGCTTCGACCAGGGCTCCCTGCGGTCCCGGTGTAGAACGGAGAATCCCGATATTAACACTCTCGAACAATTCACGGTACTGCAGCTGTGCTGCGATGAGCTCAGCCTCTGCCCGTTTGCGTTCGGTGATGTCCTGGAAAGTCCCTATAAGACGAATTGTTTTTCCATCAACAATTAGTGGCTGACAGACGGTCCGGGTCCAGAGTTGTTTTCCCGTGGCTGTGATGACCTGCAATTCCATATCATAACCTTCACCGGTTGTAAGGGCACGCTGGATCGCATCTGAAAGTTTCCTGCGTTCATCGGGATGAAAAAAGTTAATCGCCTCTTCTAACGGGGGCATCTGACCCACTGGCACTTCATGGATATGATACGTTTCCTCAGTCCACGTAACAGCAAGAGTTTCTGCATCCAGTTCCCATCCACCGACTCTTGCTATCTCCCCTGTCCTTTTCAGAAGGGCTTCGCTCTTTCTCATCGCATCCTCGACGTGCTTGCGGGTGGCAATCTCCCGGTTCAGTTCATCCCGTGAAGCTGTCACGCCCCGGATCTGCTCTGCCATTGTGTTGAGCCGGTGTGCAATCCCGCCAATCTCGTCATCTGAAGATACGGGAATCCGGTATTCGAGGTTACCGAGAGCAAACGCTTCGCTCCCGGCATTGACCTCCTTAATCGACCGCACGAGCCGGCGGCTGATGAGCAGGTAGTTGACGCTGATGATGGTAAGCATCAGTGCCATGAGGGCAAGGACGAGGATATTGTTCCAGAACCGGGCTTCGTTTACGTCGTTATTATATAAGTGGCGGAGTCGCCATGCCTCGTAGATCAGCCCCTGTGACTGCACGTTAATACGGCTCCACGTGACCTGCTGGTAGCCGGGCAGGAACAGGGCAGAGCCGGCACTCACGGCTCCCGGTTCAGGAATTTCCCGGAACAGCACCCCGGTCTTTTTATTATAATCCCTGATGATTTCGAGACTTTGTGCCTCCTCACTATTTCCGGGTTTCAGCTGGCTGATAATTGGCTGGAGGGAGGCATAACGCTCCTCCCATTGGGTTCGGGCACGGGGCTCGGCATTGATGAGGTAATCATTGGAGAGGTAGGTAAGTTCGTAGCCCCCCCTCACTACATCCGCTGCAAGCGCCTCCTGTTGCTGGAGATCCCGCATGTTCTGGTAGGTGACAACAATGGAAACCGATATCGCCGTCACAAGGATCAGGGAGAGGAGAACACTGAGCCGGATCTGGTTTTTAATGTTCACGGGCACCCCACTATAGATCACCGTATGATGGTGACAGCCGACGGTTTGACCACCCGCATCGCGTCCTGATATATCAGATCAAGATACGATGGCGAGACTCTCCCGCCGGTCATGTTCTGTTCAGCCATCCAGCGTGCCTCGTCCTCCATCGCAAGGATCAGTCCCTGGTCAAGCGAGAGACTGAGCTGCGTTGATTGCCAGAATCTCTCAAGGGATTGGTCTTCGTAGTGCATATGATCCTTAATAATCGCTTTTGCTTCTGCCGGGTGGCTGTAAATATACTCCTCTGCCTGATGGAGGGATCGGAACATTTTTTCAATCAGGGCGGGATTTTGTAAAACGGTATCGTTCCTGCAGATAACCAGCCAGTATTTGCGCTGCCCAGCCTGTGCCGGCCAAACGAGCGCATTGGCACCGAGTTGCTTCTCAATGGCATAGGCATATGGGTCCCATACCAGAACCGCATCAACGTCTCCATTGGCAATCGCATCTGCCATCTGCTGGGGTTTGAGATCGACACTCTGGACCTCTTTTACATCAATGCCATGGAGATACAGAAACCGTCCCAGGAAAAAATCATTGGTTGTCTTTTTTGCAACCCCGATCTTCTTCCCTTTCAGATCTGAGTAATTCCCGATACCGCGA
>JAPKXV010000087.1 GCA_026394635.1 Methanoregula sp.
ATCAAGGTATGGCTTGGAGATACACACATCCTAACAGGGATACTACTCACCGCTGCAAATATGCGGGTCCTGAACGCTAAAGACGGGATCCACCTGCATATTCTTGGCACAACTCAGTCGGGTAAGTCAGACAGCGTAAAAGCGGCTATGCAGTTCGTTCACCCTGCAAACAAGATGATCAAGACCTTCAGCGCAAAGTATCTCTTCTACGCAGATGATGAGTTGCCACCGTCTACCATAGTATTCAGTGACGACACAACGTTTGATCCAGAGACCGCTTCATTATACCGGAATATGCTAACGAGCTGGTTTACAGGTGTCACCCGGGGAATTGTCGTCAATCACGCCAAGAAGGATACACATATCCCGGCGCGTGTGAGCTTGATACTAACCTCCGTGGAAAGTGTGGTTCAGGAGGGAGACGATGCCCAGGATGAAAGCCGGTTCTTATCGCTTGAAGTGCGTCGTACACCGAAACAGATGGCAGAGATTCGTGCATTCGTACAGGAAGACCACCCCGACATCAAACTATCTCTTTATGTAGTTAATGCCGTGTGGGAATCCATCACCCCCCGCAACGTGAAAATTCACAAAGTGATTGATAAGGACATCCCGATCCGGGAGTTTAAACGGTACTTAACACTGGTGCAGTCACACGCTCTTTTGTGTAACCGTGTCACAACCACGGACGACGATTTCTTGGCCATTGACCAGTTCCTAACTTACAGCAAGCCGATGATCAACAACACAACACCCGCGTTCACCCGTAAAGAAGCTGCGGTTCTGAAGTGCCTGACCAAAAACAAAAAAACGGTTGCGGAGATTGTTAAAGAGTCCGGTATGTGTATCCAGGATGTTTACCGGGCTGTGCGTGGCCGCAACGGGACATTCCAGAGCCCTAAAGGGGGGTTGATGGTAAAGGAACCAAGACTTGAATATACCCAGGTAAGTTCCGAGGGTGCGAACAATATCCATATGTTGGGATTGCGATCATAACCAATATCCCCCCAAATACCACCACCATTATCCATTTGTTTTCAGACGTGAATATCTGCATTACCCGCATTTTCCAAAAACTGTGTGTGCAAACAAGAAAGAAAAAAGAAAACGAAAAAAATGTGTGTACGCATATTACCCCCTCATACTCTTGTTTATTAAATAATAGGGTTTTTAGGGATAATAGCCCCGTAGGATATTGGATAAAAGGCGGACAATTGGGGGATATTGCACAATCGGAGCGGTATTCAGTGCCGGAATTGGGGCGGGAATTATGATAATTAACCACGCCAGAGCCGGACCGAACTCCTGGACGTTCAAGATCAAACCGATCAAGGAGCTGGTTGATCGCTATGTCGGTGACGGTACAGGATGGGTGGATATGTTTGCAGGAGATAATTCTCCAGCTGAGTTCACCAATGATGGAAACCCAGATATTGAGACGACCACCTGTAATATTGATGCCTTCGATTTCGTTTCATACATCCAACCAGAAATAGTGGGTCTCCCCGGATTCTCCGGTGTGATAGTTGATCCACCTTACACCAAGAGACAGATCTCGGAGCATTACAAAAAGTACCGTCAAAAGGCAACCAAATTGGATACAAGCAACCGGTTTTTAAACCAAACTATGAACAGTATCGCCGATAAGATTAAGCCCAGTGGGTATGCGATCTCGTGCGGATATAATTCCAACGGGTTCGGGCCCAACCGAGGATTTGAACCGGTCGAGCTTCTTGTTGTGGCGCACGGT
Source organism: Methanoregula sp. (assembly GCA_026394635.1). Taxonomy (GTDB): domain Archaea; phylum Halobacteriota; class Methanomicrobia; order Methanomicrobiales; family Methanospirillaceae; genus MVRE01. Next base: position 1,751 of record JAPKXV010000087.1, read on the forward strand.
TCGGGGCACTATGATACACTGGTCCTTGTAGAGCGGAGGGTGCTACCATGACATCTTACCGCAATTTTCTGGATATACCAAATGACAGGTATCCAGTGGATTCACATGGATAAAACCACAAAATAATAATTTTCAATACCAACCATCACCCCACCAACCCATTCGCTTCTGGCAGTCATGGTTTATATGTTTGTACTGGGGCACTCTGCCGCAATGCTTTTTGCATACATGGAATTCCATATGAACTAGGTGGCACGAAAATAACATCAATTGGCCCTTGTTATCCATATCTGATCGATACTATGTTGGATAGTGGAGAAATACGGTGAAGGCTGTATCATGGGGACATCACTACTCACTTGTGATCAAAAAATTGTGCTATGAACCATGTGCTGAGGTAGGATACATATCTCATATCTACTTGAATTGCGGAACATGTAGATTGCACCAGTCCCGAACAGGGGCGTGCGTGAGCAGCCGATGGCGACAGAGCGAAGCGAAGCGGAGCGACGAGCCATGGGCGTCACCGGCTCAACAGTACACCGCGAGAAGGGCAGCGAGGTGATGTGAAACGAGCCGGAGCCGAGGCGAGGACGAGCGAACATGACCGAGCGTCATCATGTCAACAGACAACCCTTTGAAAAATTGTGTTTCGGTCCCTCCCCCGCAACCAGATTCGGCGGTAAAACGAAGGAAAGCAATCCAGTCGTCTCTATGAAATTTGTGGCAAAGAAAAATTCGTTTTCAATGATGTTGGATTACGAGATTTCCCACCACCCGCTTGTGCGAGCGAGGGAATCTTGTCAGCCCATGCTTCGAACCTGGCGCGAATTGCGTCGTCTGAATATGCCACAAGAGTAACAGAATCCCGTCTTAAAGCCAGATAGTATAACTCGCCGTTGGCATCGTGGCACCGAAGCGCCGCGTAGTACGTATCCGCGTCTGGGTCATGGATGCAAATCCCGCCATATGCATTGGCAAGGGCTGTGTTTGCCATAATAATTGCAATACCACTATTGAATCCGGAGACCGTGTTGAAATCGTTCTCACTCGTGCCGACAACATTTGCATCGGCATCTTCATACACAAGTCGGGCTGTGTAAATCTCCTTGACCTTTTCAACAGGAGCATGGCGTTGTCCATCGGTTGTATATGCAGTGCACCCGAATGGATTCTCATTTATGACCGAAGAGACGAGCGTATCAAATGATCCAATATCTGCTATCGGATTCGCAAGCTCGCGGATCGTGATTTTTGCTTCGGAATCATGTAAGAAATTTCTTTTTGGGGTAATTGAGATACATCCGGATACTAAAAGCAGGAAGATAACTAAAAAAGCAAAGATTGGGAGGAGTTTCATGAAATGATAATGATGGTTTGAAACTTTATACCTTTTTGAATGGGAGAAAAATACGCGGTGAAGGGCTCATCCCGGTAAACGAACAGGAAAATACGGGAATCATTGCCCCACCCTGCAGGGTATCGTCTATCAGGGATTGATCCGTTTCTTTGCCTTTTTCCTCCCTTTGTGTGTCTCACTCATTTTTCTGCGGGTTTCTACTGTATGATGTGTCCCCTTCCTCGCTTCGCTCAGTTTTCTGCGGTGTTCCTCTGTTATGATTTTTCCCTTCTTTGCCTCGCCAATTTTCCGGCGATGTTCTTCTGACAGGTGCTTTCCAAACATTGGGTGTTTTATCCCTTTCCTCGCTTCAC
>JAPKXV010000196.1 GCA_026394635.1 Methanoregula sp.
TGCTCGCCGGCAGCGCGTCTGACGTCGTATGCTTCGACGATGGCGCCGAGCCGCTTTGCCGTGGCGATCGCCATAAGGCCGGCGACGCCGGCACCCAGGATGAGCACCGTTGCCGGTCGTATCGTGCCTGCGGCAGTCGTCAGCATCGGGAGGAACTTCGGGCAGTGATCGGCGCCCAGGATGGCCGCCGTGTACCCGGCAGCCGTTGCCTGGGAACTGAGTGCATCCATACTCGGGGCGCGGGTGACCCGTGGAACGGGCTCGAGAGCGAAGGCGGTGAGCTTCCGGGCGCGCATCCGGGTGACGGCCTCGAGATTGTTCATCGCGTTCATGAACCCGATGATGATCGTGCCCTCGGCAAGCTGATCGACCTCTGCGACGGTCGGAGGCTGAACGCGCAGCACGATCCGGGCGCCGTCCAGCAGCTCGGTCCGGCTGGACACGATCTTCGCACCGGCTGCCTTGAAGAGATCATCGGGGTAGAATGCGCCCATCCCCGCGTCGTGCTCGATCCGGACCTCGTAACCCGACTTCGTGAGCTTCTGGACGATCTCCGGCACGGTCGCCACGCGATGTTCCCCCGGGGCCAGCTCCTTTGGAACGGCAACCACAACCGGCATGGCTGTCGGGGCCTTCGAACCGTCCGGGATTATATCCTTTACCTCCTGTGCGATGATGGGGGTGCTCATAATTCCCCCCCTCCATGTCCGGCTTTTTCGATACGGAACAACCTTTTCACTCCATAAACGATTTGCAATGTATCGTACCAGTTGAACCTAAACCTTCTTTACTTTACGCACCCGGACTGCCACGCCTCGTTTTGACTGGCACATCTCATCTCCAGACATCGCCGCTCTCCCCGTTGCCCATGCACGCGGGCCGGTGACCAGTACCTCATCGCCTTCGCGGATTTGCGGATCCGCATTCTCCACTCCGGGCACAAGCACGTCACCTTCCGGGATAAAGTCGTCGATCGTAACCCTATAACCCTCCGGGACCAGGTTCCAGCCATCGATGGTAGGCCGGAGCATCCCCGTGGCAGTATCGATGGAGAAACACTGCACGTTGTTTTTGCTGTAGAAGATCTCCGGGAACCGCCCCCGCACGGAAAAACCGCGGGTATCGAGGTCAATGCCGAACTGGTACGAGCACATGCCATGAAGCCGGTCGTCTTTTAGCCTTCGTTCTCCGGCAAGCGCCAAGTCGAGGCTCGCGAGGGCTTCGTCACCGGCCGGGTGGTCCCGGCACGAATATTCAAGCGTGATGCCGCATGCACCTGCTGCCATCTCTGCGACTTTGAGTGCTCCGCCCTCGAGATGTGCAATGACGCGCCGGTAGCGGTTGCGTGAAAAATAGCATGCGATGATACCGGAAATGACTGTGCATTCCTCCGCGTCCCAGTACCCGGTGACCGGCACATCATAATGTCCTGCCGGGTAGATGGTCTCCAGTTCGCGGGGGACAAGCCCGAGGGGTGAGGTTACGATAAGTTCGTGGGCACGGTGTGCGACTGCTGACTGGAACCTGCGGTGGCTCCATGAGACTGAATACGGTTTTTTTGCCGAGCAGGGGAGCAGCACGGCAACATCGGCCTTTGGCGGGATGTACCGGCTGGTCAGGCGTTCTGCAAACCTGCGGATCTCAACACGGTTCATCGATTCTGCGGAGTTCACCCGCATCACACCGGCACGGGCGATGGGTGCATGGGGTTCGGTGAAGGTGAACCGGTTGTCGAGATGGCGCAGGATCGCTACATGGACAGCATGCATCCGGCACCGCGACTCGACGAGTTCGCGCAGCTGGCCCTGTTCAATGAACCGGGTGTTGAGGGCTATTTCAGAGAGAAGTGCCTTCCGGTTGTGCATCTTCAGGCTGCCCGTCCTGCATCCTTCGCAGGAACATATTCCCGAATCCATCATGGTCTTGGGAAATTCACCTTCCGGTGTGCAGAAGATTCCCTGCGCCGACCTGAGATCGGCTGCCCGGAAGTCAAAGAGGTCAAAACCGGTATAAATCAGGATGTGCGCATTTGCAGGAAGCGCAGCTCCGGGCGCGTACCATGTCGTGTCCGGGGGTGTCTTTTCTTTGAGGGCGACAAGCCAGTCCACATAGTTCCGGGGGTTAAGAAATGCGGTGTGCCAGTTTGCGACCATGACGCAGTCCCCGCTCTGTGCAGGGTTGTCAAGCAGCGGGTGAATTGTTACCGGTTGATCCCCGTTCTGCACAGAATACGAACGCACAAAATCTCCCGGGGCAGAAAGGGGGATGTTGGACAATCTCATCGACCCAAGCGTTGGGAACAGTCCCTCCGTATCCATGACGGTTGGCGTCTTTACCAAAGTATCATGAACGCTCATGATGCCAGCGCGTGCCAGCCCATCTCTTTTGCGGATCTCCATCCGTGGTAATGTCACGTGACCACCTCAACGCCCGGGAGTTCTTCGTTCGCAACTTTGACCCACCGGGCATTGCATGCGACCACGAACCGGCTTTTGGGATGGCTTTTTATGAGGCTGCTGATTCCTTTGCATCCCTGCCTGACCATCGCCTCGTCCCAGTCCGGGATCTCGCTCTGCCCAATCGGGAATGTCTCTTTGAGTTCCTTGGGGTACGGGCCGAACGGGGGCTTGAACAGGAGCAGATCAGAAAATCCTTCCTGCATGTTCCCATCGAATGCGATGAGGACATCTCTGCCCAGCCGGAGTCGTGAAAGGTTCTTCTGGTACCGGACAACTTCCGTGCGCAGGCAACTCTCGTTCCCCCGGTAGAAGAACCTGCGCTTCGTTGCGCGGTCAGATGCCTCCAGTGTGTCGGTATGGGCCAAGAGTTCCCGGTATCCCGAAAGGAGCTGCGGGTGCCCCCGGCACCGCTCGTCCACGAGTTCCCAGAGCGTGCCATCGGTGATTGCCTGTCGTATGCGGGCGATCTCGGCCAGCGTGACGTACAGGTTATGGAGTGCGAGCAGTCGCTCCCGCTCACCTGAAGTACGGAGCTCGCCAGCGGTATGGCTCCGGCAGACCTGGCAGGCACAGGGGAGCTCAACGAGTTCGTCAACCTTGTAACTGCCGTGGGAGGTGAGATACCTCCCCTCCTTTGCATAGAGCGCGTACGCAGCCGAGTCAAACAGGTCACAGCCCATTGCCGTGGCAAGCGCAAACATTGCAGGGTGCCCGGCGCCAAAGAGATGGACGCAGGCAGATGGCGGGAGCGTCTTTTTTACCGCCATGACGACCTCTACAAGCTCGCGGTACCGGTATCCCTCCATGAGCGGCACGACGGCACCGATCGGGCAGAACGTACAGCCCATGTCGCCAATCTCCTGTGCCGCACGTTTGCGGAGATCAGGATGGATGCCGCCCTGAACCGGAGCGGCGATGGGGGCATCGTCCCCGAATGTCGCTTTTGCCTCCCGCAACCGTTCCATGGTGATCGCAAGCTCGCGTTCTGCGGTTGCATGGTCTGCGGAAGGGGGTGTGGGGATATCGAGCGGCACCCAGATGTCACTTTGGATATCGCGCTGGAACGAGAGCGTTTCAAGGTTTGATACCGACACCTCGCCATATACCGAGAGCTGGAACGAGCCGGAGTCGGTCATGATCACGCCATCAAAATCAAGTACCTTGTGCAGTCCTTCTGCTAGCGCCTGCTCCCGGAACTGCATGCTCTGGCTGAAGATGTACGCGTTGGTGATGATGGCCCCGACTCCCATCTTCTGCATCTCGGAGGGGGTGATGAGCGGGAGATGGGGGTTGATGACGGGCAGGAGTGCAGGAGTCTTTATGACCTTTTTTCCGACAGCAAGTTTTCCGCACCGTCCTGCTATATCGTAATCAAGACTCTCGAACTGTATTGCCATGCTCCTTTCGCCCCACAATTCGTTTGATCTATGCGTTGATCGGGTTAAACAGTTGTCGTGTTCTCAGGTGATTGTTCACGTAAGTCCAGCCTTGGGTAAGGCTGTCCTTACTAAAGTCAGACCTTTGTCAAGGTCTTCCTTCATGAAAGATCTGCCCCTCGAACGTGAGCACTTCGACACGGCTGCTCGTCCAGCACCTGCCGGGGAGCCCTGCTTTTGCACAGGTATGATCAAGGAATGTGGTGCTGTCCCAGCCGTACTCGGTGGCGACCTGAGGGAGCAGGAGCCCGCTTGTCCCCATGCCCTTTACGATAAGCCCATGCCTGCCCACCTCAACATGGGACGGGCGCTGGTCCGGTTCACATTCCAGTTTCTGCGGCAGGGTAAGGACGGTCACTTCGACCGTGATGCGGGAGAGTTCGGCACCGGTTACCGGGGGGAACCTCGGGTCTTGTAGCGCTGCTGCCACTGCTGCCTCCCCGATGGCCTCACCAAGCGGCATTACCGGGTACGGAAAACCGATGCAGCCCCGCAGTCCGCCACCCTGTGTGAGCGTGACAAACACTCCTCGTTTCTCAAAAAAGACCGGCGTGAGCTGCAGTGCCGGTTTTGGGGTTTTTACAATTGCATGCCCGATACGCCGCGTGCAAGGTGCACCGCGACGTCTCCTTCCTGTGCGGTGAGCAGGACCATTCATTTCCTCCTATTGGATCTGCCAGTGAGTCTGTCAACGCTCATCCTTATTAATCAGGTGCCGGCCAGGCTTTTGTCCCTTTGTTCTGCGATCGGCGTCGCTGCCATTATGAACTGAAACCGTCCATACTATGGTGAGAGGGAGAGCGCAGCCAACGGTGGCGTTCATTCGCTACTGAGGAAAGTCCCCCCACCTGCCGAGCACGCAGCCGTACCCAAGTACGGGTGGCGAGAGTCACGGCAATGGCACAGA
>JAPKXV010000452.1 GCA_026394635.1 Methanoregula sp.
GCGGGCCGGGACAGCAAGCCCTGCAGCGAGCGTGCGAGCAAAGGGTTGCGTCTTCGTCTGCCTGATCAACCGCGCGCAAAAGCAAGGGAGAGTCTGTGAGCGGAGCGGAATGGAGGCGAGTGCCAGTGAGCCGGAGTGCAGCGGAGACGAGCTGTCTCGACCGATATCCGGCCAACCGGACCCGATGGCTCCTGCCCTCGGTGTGGTGGGCGGGACTCCTGGGTGGGCGGTCCGGGAGATTATCTCCATTTACTTCCGCGCATGTGGTGCGATCGTGTTGGAAAGATACAAGTTCCACTCTTTTCAAAAATCATAGTCGGTAGAAGAAAGCAGGTGAATAATCCGGGTTCAATTTGAACTCCGAAAATACATAGTTACTCCCCACAATATTAGATGGGGTAACTTTCATCATTTGCCCGGCGGCGCAGGTCATGGTACGTGGTCGCTTGCGGAATATATTGTTAACCGGCTGAACTGGCGGGATCAAATGCGTGATCTTGATATGACACGGCACTAAAAAATATTGAGGATACCTTACAACATGGTTTATGCTAGTGCCGCGCTGCCTTACCGCAATATATCAGACCAGGTGCACCGGGGCGTGGACTAAATGAAGAAGAACCTGCTCATGTGGGACGAGACCCTCTTTCGCGACCCCGAGGTCTTTGAGTTCGACTATGTCCCGGAGCAGTTCCAGTTCCGCGAGAACCAGATGCGCGAGCTCGCGTTCCAGATCCGGCCCGGCATGAGGGGGGGCCGGCCGCTCAACTCCATCTGCAAAGGGCTCCCGGGCACCGGGAAGACCACGAGCGTCCGCAAACTCTTCTCCGAGATCTCCGATGCCACCAAGAAACTGGTCCCCGTCTATGTCAACTGCCAGATCGACAACACCAAGTTTGCAATATTCTCCCAGATCTACCGGAAGCTCACCGGGCACCTCCCGCCTGCGTCAGGGACCTCGTTCAAGCAGTTGTTCGATGCCATCGCACGGATCCTCTTAAAAGAAGAGATAGTCCTGCTGGTTGCACTGGACGATGCCAACTATCTCCTGTACGAGAACGAGATCAACAAGGTGCTCTACACCCTGCTGCGTGCCCACGAGGCATACGAGGGCGTACGGATGGGGGTGATCGTGATCATCAGCGACCTTGATGTCGATCTTGCAAAAGCGGTTGATGCCCGCGTAACCTCGGTCTTCCGCCCGACCGAGATCTACTTCCCCCCGTACGAACAGGCAGAGATCCGCGAGATCATGCAGGAGCGCGTGATGCAGGGGTTGTTCCCCGGGATCCTTTCTGAGGAGATGCTCTCGCTTGTTGTTGAACAGACACAGGGGAGCGGGGACCTGCGGGTCGGCATCGACCTGCTCAAGCGGGCAACCATGAGCGCAGAACGTGCTGCACGGCGCACCATCGACCGGGACGACATCTGCGGAGCGTACATGATCTCAAAGTACCTGCACCTCTCCTTTACCCTGAAAACTCTGACGGACGAGGAGAGAAAAATTCTCAAAGCCCTTGCCCTTGCAAGCCTGGACAAAAAAGAGATGAACGCAGGGGATGTCCACAAGACAATTTCCCAATCAGTTGAGATCGGGTACACCCGGTTTTACGAAGTTATCAAGAAGCTCGATGCGCTGCGCATCATCAACCTGCACTACCGCGAAGGCAAAGGAAGGACACGCTTGATAAGCCTGCGGTACGACCCGCAGAAAGTGCTCGAGTACCTCTCCTGATCCGCAATCATTTGGCAAGGATTATAAATATCGCAGGCATGTTGTATGGTACAAGGGGTAAAGACCATGCTCAGTGTAAACGAACTGGCATTAGAGATTTTCGAAAATCTTGCCGAACTCTCGGAGGAATTCAATGCGGCATACCATGAGCTTGATAATGGCGCACGCATTGTGGACTGTGGTGTGAGCACCCGCGGCGGGTACGCGGCGGGACGGGCATTCACCGAGATCTGCATGGGCGGGCTCGGGGAAGTCAATTTCCGGATGGGGCACATCAAGGATTTCCCCATTCCGTTCATTGACGTCAATACGGACTTCCCCTCAATTGCATGCCTCGGGGCACAGAAAGCCGGCTGGACGGTCAAGGTGAACAACTATTTCGCGATGGGAAGCGGACCTGCACGGGCGCTCTCGCTCAAACCCAAACACACCTATGAAGTGATTGAGTATGAGGACGATTGTGACGGCGCCGTCATCTGCCTTGAGAGCGACCACCTGCCCAACGGTGAGGTAATGGAAAAGATCGCAGAGGAATGCCACATTGACGTGGGGAACGTCTGCGCAGTCGTCGCCCCCACATCCTCAATGGTCGGCTCAATACAGGTTGCAGGGCGCTGCGTGGAGACCGCGATCTACAAATTAAACGAACTCGGGTTTGACACCAAAAAAATCACCGCTGCGATGGGCACGGCACCCATTCCTCCCGTACGGGGGCCGACGCTTGCCATGGGAGTGACCAATGACGCCACCATCTACCACGGGCAGATCATGCTGACCATGAAAGCCCCCGAGATCAAGGACTATCTTGAGAAGATCCCGAGCAGCAAGTCCAAAGGGTACGGGAAGCCTTTCAACGACATCTTCAAAGAGGCAGGGTACGACTTCTACAAGATCGACACCGCGCTCTTCTCACCGGCAGAAGTCATCATCAACGAGTTGTCCGAAGGAAAAGTCTATCACTGCGGTGCGGTTAATACCGACGTGACTCTTAAGTCGTTCGGGCTGATGTAATTTTTTACTAATATTCTTTTTTTTATGTTTTTACCGGGTGCCGGTATCACACCATCACTCTTTTTTCCCACAAACAGGGTATTTTGTTTTCTGGACCCCCGGTGTCCCATCACCAATACAAAAAGAGAATTGCCCTGTCTTATTTCATCCGGGCAGTTCCTGAAGGATCGCCACTTACCTGCATTTTTCTGCCACACGACAGGCACTGATATACTGCATTGCCACGGCCATCTGACCACACCCGGTTCATCGGAATACTATCATGGTTATTATCACAAACAGGAGTCTGGAATTCCGCCATCTCTTGATCCCCTTTAATAAAAGATGTTTGTTCGTTATAAGAATTTATTATTATTGAACAATTCTCCCAATTCTCACTTTCTCTGAATTTTATTAAAAAGAAAGAACCAGAACGGACGGGGATACCGGTAAAATGCACTCCGTCATCGTAAAACCTCCCATCAGGGCATTGTATCAGACCGTGCCCCCCTTAAAAAAAATCACTCTTTATGTCTCACCGTGATCAGGAACGGCACCAGCAGGACAATAGCGATCACGACCCAGAAATTGCCGAACAGGTAAAATAATGCTTCACGGTTTTTATCATAGAACCGGAGATCGACCGACATCGTTTTGGTCCAAATCACGGTTGTGGTATTGTCGGAGTTTCCGATGATTTCTGCGCCCGGGTTCATACCCGCGAGCAGGGGGTTTCGGATATCAAATTCCTCCGGGAGCGTGACATTGACGCCATACGGGCGTTCGAAAGCTGCCTGGAGATGATAGTCCCGCATCGGGGCGGTGTACAGCACCGTGTAGTTGCCCTTTTCAAACGTGATGGAGGACATACCGCTCGTGTTGAACCGGCACGGCGAACAGTTCCCCACAATCCCGATGTTACCGACCTTCTGGGGGATCCGTTCCCCCAGCATTCCCAGCTCAAAAAAATCAAATTTATTCACGTCAGTAACATCGACCGAAGCATTGTACGCGGTGCCGTTTGGCAGGACCCGGTACTCTGCATGGAGCGCTGCGCAGGGGATGACCAGCAGGGTAGTTATAAGTGCAGCGCAGAGAGCAGCGAGGGCAGGTCTGCATCGATCTCGGTCGGGGGTTCGCATTGCCTGATCACCGTATCCGGGTCTTTGAGGAGATGACCGGTGACGACACAGACGATCCTTTCGGACCGGTCGATCGCACCGCACTCCAATAATTTTCTCACGCCGGCAACCGATGCAGCGGATGCCGGTTCAACGCCGATCCCCTCCTTTCGCGCAAGGTCACGCTGCATGGCAAGGATCTCCTCATCGGTTACCGATTCTGCAAGGCCACCGGTCTTTCGTATCGCAGTAAGCGCTTTTTCCGCATTCACCGGCGCTCCAATCCGGATTGCGGTTGCCACGGTCTCGGGATGTGCCTCGGGGATCACTTCCGGCAGCCCCTCACGAATCGCACGGACGACCGGGCTTGACCCCTGTGCCTGGATACCGGTCATCATCGGCAGCGAATCGATAAACCCGAGCTCCTGGAGTTCGAGCAGGCCCTTGTATACCGCAGAGATATTTCCTGCATTTCCCACCGGCAGGACAAACCGGTCCGGGACACCGCCTAACTGGTCGACGACCTCAAAACCGATCGTCTTCTGCCCCTCGAGCCGGTAGGGATTGATTGAGTTGAGCAGGTACAAGCCGTGGGACAGGCAGAGGTCGTGGACCATCTCCAGCGCCCGGTCAAAGTTGCCGCGAACGGAAATAACGCGTGCACCGTGCATCAGCGCCTGCGCAACCTTGCCGACAGCGACTTTCCCTGCTGGTAACAGAACAACCGCTGGTATCCCCGCCTTTGCAGCGTAAACGGCAAGGCTCGCCGAGGTGTTCCCGGTGCTTGCGCAGGCTACACTGCGCATATTCAGCTGAAGTGCCATCGATACACCGACAGTCATACCCCGATCTTTAAACGAACCTGACGGGTTCATACCCTCATGTTTTGCGTAGAGATGGGAGAGTCCCATCTCCTCGCCAAGACGTTTGAGGTGATAGAGAGGCGTACCTCCTTCCTGCAGGGTGACCGGCTCGATCCTGACCGGGAGAAGTTCGCGATATCTCCAGACCGAGAGCGGGCGCTTTTCCCACACTTTTTTTGAAATGGTGATCTCATCGAGATTGTATTGCACAGCGAGAAGGTGACCGCATTTTGTACAATTATACAGGATCTCGTCAGCCGGATATGCAGCACCGCAGTTGACGCAAACGAGACGCTCCATACTGTACAATTGGATTCCGTTATAGATATAGGCGGCGCTATTCCCGCTGGTGCAAACGGTGGTACAGTTCCGTCCGCTGGTCCTTATGCGCCGGGAACCTGCGCCGGGCATCCTCAACCTTTGCTGGATCCACATCAGAAAAAAGGAGTTCGTTGCCCCCGCCTGCCTGCGCCACGATGCAACCATCGGGATCTGTGGTCATTGAATCGCCGGTATACTGGCCAACCGGTGTTTTTCCCGTGGTATTGATGCCGATGATATACATCTGGTTCTCCACCGCCCGTGCCTTCACGAAGAGTTCCCAGTGCCTGATCCGGCTCGCAGGCCAGGCAGACGGCACAAAAACTCCACATACCCCTTTTTTGGCATAGACCTGGAACAGCGAGGGAAACCTTAAGTCATAACAGATCGCGATGCCGAATTGCGTACCCTCAATATCGAATACGGCGATGTCATCGCCCGCCGAATAGCACCGCTCTTCATGCACCAGC
>JAPKXV010000215.1 GCA_026394635.1 Methanoregula sp.
TGCATCAACAACAATTGCCATCTGCTCCAGAAAAGGCGTGTAGCAGGCGAGGTATCCGCCGGACTTGATCAGGGCATGTGCATGGGCGATATGCTCCGGGGCGACCTGCATATCAAGGTGCACGACATCGAAACTTCCTTTCGCTTCGAGGAAATCTGCGGCAAACGCCTCAACATTATCGAGTTTCGCCTCGGCAATGTTTTTCTGTGCCAGTGCTGAAATCTCGGGGCGGACCTCGTAGGTCTTCACCGTCCCTGCCACCCCTCCGAAGTAGATCGCTGCAATGCCGCTGCCGGTACCAGCATCCAGCACGTCATCCCGCCGGTTCATCCCGGTATAGGCGATGACAAGCCCGATATCTTTGGGGAGCATGGGTGCGCCGGAGCGTTTGCCATGGGTAAAAAAGTCGGTCGGCCGGGGGATGCGAACGGTGAACTGAGAACCGTTGTGGGTGGTCACGAGATCCCCGCCGTCCATCCCGACAAGTGTGGCGAGATCGATCTGACCTTTGTCGGTCGAGAATGTGCCGGTGCCGGCCCGGACCCAGTATTCCCGGCCCTGCCCGACGAGAAGCACGCGGTCGTTCTGCCCGATCATTTTTTCTCTTGGGAAAGGCGCATGATCGCCTCTGCGATGTCACCTTTTGTCGCAACAAGGGCGCCTTTTGCCGCATCTTCAGGTACGCCTGCCTGTGCCGCGACCATGGTGATATCTTCTGCGGGGATCTCCAGCGCAGGTTCTACAAAGCGTGGCTGCCCGACAATCTGGTACGTGGTGACACCCTGCATGGTCATGGCCGTCACTTCAGCCGCATCGAAGACATAGGTGCCCTTCGGGGTCTTGATCACGATCTCCTGCACGTCCTCGATCGGCTCGACATTCATGCCAAGCTTCTTCATCATCGCCTTCATCTGGCGCGGGTTCACATTTCCTGGTAGCATTGCTTATCCACTCCCCTGCCGTACTGTTACCGCTCTACCGTAATTAAATGCCAGCATCTCCGCACCGGAAAGCATTGCAGTCCCGCAGGCGACCAGCCGGTCCTCTCCTGCAACTACCAGCACTTCGTCACCGGCCCGGATCGCAGGGTCCGCTGCAACAACATGCTTTGCAAAGGCATTCTTCCCCTGTTCCACAAACTCTGCCACATCGTCCCGGATAACCACGCGGTACTGCGGTGGTAAGAGGACCGCGTGCAGGCGACGGGCTCCCTCGATACCCAGCGTCAATCTGCCATCCTTCGCACGGACGGTCGCGAGACGTCTGCCATCAAGTATGATCTGGCGGATGCGCCCGGTGGTCGAGAGGATAAATTCGCATTCTTCCGGAAAAAGGCCGGTGCCGGAGAGGCCCCCGAACTGGAAGTCAGCGATCGTCTGGACCCGCCGCACAAGACTGTTCTTTGAGTATTCTGTTGACACGGGTAACAAACTCCTGTTCTGCAGTTCTTGGAATAAATGCTCCTGCTGCTATCTTATGTCCACCGCCTCCGCCGCCAAACTCTGCGGACGCATCGCTGATCGCCTGCTGGAGGTCGATGCCGCGCTTCACAACCCGTTCGGTTGTCCGCATGGATACCTTTGTCAGGTTATGGTCTTCCGGCAGGGAGCACATGATCAGGATCGGTTTTGCACTGTTCAGTTTGGACAGGGCCATTCCCGCGCCGATACCCACAATCGTATCCGGGTATCGTGCCCCGACATGGATATACTGGACACATTCCAGTTCGGTCACACCGGTGTCGAGGATATACCCGAGCAGGTCGCGGATGATGGCGCGGTGGTTGGTGAGCATGTGCTCTGCCTCACGGTACGCGCTGCCCCGGTCACCCCGCAGGATCGCTCCCCCCACCTTCGGGCGCGCCCACCTGCCGCAGGCGTTTAAGAGCGTTGCATATTCCTGTGCGTTGCGCAGCGGCGTGCGGGCGGGTTCACTAGGGAAATGGTAGGTCTCGGCTTGGAGCCGGTCAACCGGTTCGCCATTGGCGATCAGCTGCTCTGCAAGTGCGGAGATGACTGCCCGCCTGTCCTCCACCGGGTATTCCTCCCAGACTAGCCAGCGTCCGTCTGCAGTCTGCTGGCGGACATTGAGCCTGCGCAGGAACTGTTTAGCTCCCTCGGGGTTGTTGCTGATCCCTTTGATGAACGGGTCGTCATTATAGGCAAGCGACAGGTAGAGCGGGCGCGTTGCGGTGCCGTAGCAGTTGAGGTCATTTTTGCGCACCTCAATATTCCCGTGCCGCATGCCGTCCTCGACGATCACGTCGCGTACCATACCCACGAGACCACAGGTCTCCCGTGCCATCATATCCCCGACATTGCCGATGACCGCAATCTTGGCAAGATCGGTATTTGCCGTATCCATCGCCTTTGCGATCAGGTACGCAACACCGGCCGCACTCATTTTGCCGTGACCACCGGACAGGCAGTTCACCTGCCGGTACTGGCGCGGGCAGGGCTGGCTGACATGGTGGTCGACGATCAGGATCTCCTTGTCAGAAAAACCGCGCTCAAAAAGGAGGTTCTGCTGCCCTGCACCAAGGTCAGTGAAGATCTTAAAGGACGTATCGGCCGGTACCTGCGGCATGGTGAGCGGTTCCAGCTGCCGGACAAAGACTGATTTATGAAGGATTCCGGCACGGGCAACTGCCTGCGAGAGTATCGTCTCACTTGCAATGCCATCGGCATCAATGTGGGAGATGATGGTTATGTCGTATGAGGCTGCAATCGTCTCGGCAGCTGCTTTTACATCATCACAAAAGCCCATCCTGCATATTAATAGGGACTTCTTACACATGAA
>JAPKXV010000258.1 GCA_026394635.1 Methanoregula sp.
GACCTGGAAACCGGAGAGGAACGACTCGAACGGGGGATCGGGTTTTGTCAGCTGCACCTCGCCCTGCCGGAGCTCTCCGATGAGATCTTTTGACGGGGTGTGCCTGTACTCTTTTTTCCCGCCCCAGCGGAGCCTGTACCGGGTCGGGCGGGGACCCTTCGGGGTTTCAGAGAGTTCACAGATTCCGGCACCGCGGACATGTTTGCCATCATAAAAAAGGATCCGGTAGCTGCCCTTAACCGGCTGGATGATGATCTTCATGGAGCGATCGGGTCATGGATCGTGTAGCCGAGCTCCACGCTCTCCAGCCGTTTTAAGAAGTCGGTGAACTCTTCATCAACGATCACGATCGCGCACTCAAGCCCGTGGAACGCGGCTTCGATCACGCCTTCCCGGGCACCGAAGAACATGTCCGGCTTCCTGCCTGCTGCACGGAGCGCAATGTATGCCTCGACACCGACTGCAGCGACTACGTCTGCTCCCTTGAGGACTTCCAGCAGGCGCTTCCGGTTCACCCTGCGCGAACCGCCGTGCTGGATCCGGGGCACCTTGCAGACGCGGATGCTGCCCTCTTTATGCTCGATGATGCCGTTTAACCGGGCTACCCCGACATCTGAATCCTTCTTTGCGTCCATCACGACGGTGCCGGTTGCCGGGAGCTTTTTCTTTGCGGCATACAGCCACCCGCCCTTCATGTACACGCCGACCTCGTCGCCTTCGGAAAGGTCTTCGGCAGCGATCGCCGCCCAGACCGCGACCTGCTGGATGATGTCGCGCCGGATATGGCGGGCATATGCTTCAAGGGACTCTGCGTTTGTGAGGACCCATTCCACCCCGGATTTTGTCACCTCGTAGTTTCCCCTGCCGCTTGCCGCAACCATCCCTTCATCGATAAGTTCGCGTATGTACTCAGAGATCGCCTGCGGTGTGACGCCAAGCTTTTCCGCGATCTCCTGTTGCCGGACTGCCGGTTGGTGCTCGGCAATCTCTACTAAAATCTGGAGGCGGGTGACCTCCCGTTTGCTGCGCAGAATCGTATAGAGGGGGTCCTTAGCGCCCGGAATCAAGCCGCACCAGTCCCTGCCCCTTCACATCGAGATGGGGGATCCGTTTTGCGAGCCCCTTGATAAATACCGGGTTGACAGCGAATTTGCGGGACAGGTCGTTGATGGAGGTCATGCCCCCGGCCATCTGCTCCTCGATCTGCTCGACCATCGCGCGGAGGTTTTCGTCATTGGAGAGGGAGATATACAGGATATCGGAGAGGTCCTGCAGGTTGCACTGGAAGTTCGCCCTGAACTTGTTATAGGTCGCCCGGTACTCCTTGATCGGTTTCTGGCCGCGCTTGGGCATGCGCCACTGCTCCTCGACAAGGTTCCCTTTTTTCAGGATCTGGAGGCAGACCGGAATGGAGTCGGCGTCGATCTGGGTGGTGAGTTCTTCTTCGGTCATCCATGATTTGCTCAGGAGTTCGTACACCTTTTTAAAGGAGGTGTCGTTGAACGTCATGAGGAGCGGAACAAGTTCCACGGGATCGTTTACTATCCTGATATGGCCCGGCACTGATAAAACCCTATACCTATATCGCCGCCGAAATCAATAAGGTTTTGTGGCATACGATGCGTAGGCAGGGCAGGATCGTGGTCCGGGGAATCGTACAGGGTGTCGGTTTCCGCCCGTTTGTCTACGCCAGGGCGCACGAGATGGGTATTACAGGTACGGTAAAGAATTTCGGAAGTGAGGTGGAGATCCACGCTGCCGGCGACCGGTTCGAGGATTTTGTGTCTGCAATTGCACAGGGTCCCCCGCTTGCACGGATCGATTCGGTACGGGTTTTTGATTTTGTTGAACCGGTAAAAGGGGGTTTTAAGATCCTCCCCAGCGCCATCGGGGCGATGACAGGCATGATCCCGCCTGATGTTGCAGTCTGTGATGCATGCATCACCGATATTTTCAATGAGGGGGGACGGTACAGGAATTACTGGGCGACCTCGTGCGTGAACTGCGGTCCGCGGTACAGCATCATCGAAGAGCTCCCGTACGATCGCGAGCGCACGTCCATGTCAGTCTTCCCGATGTGCCCGGCATGTGCAGCGGAATATCACGACCCGCACTGCCGGCGCCACCATGCGCAGACCATCGCCTGCAAAGAATGCGGGCCGGGACTCACCCTCTTCGATGCGCAGGGGAGGCGTATGGACTGCCCTGACCCGGTCGCGGAGACCACCGCACTGCTCGATGCCGGGAGGATCGTGGGGGTGCGGGGTGTGGGGGGGTTCCACATTGCCTGCATTGAGGAGTCCGCCAATGAACTGAAGCGGAGGTTAGGAAGGGTCGAGCAGCCGTTTGCCGTGATGGTCCATCCTGATGCAATCGACCGTATCGCCCGTGTTTCAGAGGCTGAACGGGCGCTCCTGTACAGCCCGGTGCACCCCATTGTGGTACTCAATAAACACGACCCGCTCGCACACGCCGTAATCAGCAACCTCCATACCATCGGGTGCATGCTCCCGTACACCGGGCTCCACCACCTGCTGTTCTCCCGGCTCAGTCACCCGCTCCTGGTCATGACGAGCGCCAACATGCCCGGCTACCCGATGATAACCGCTATCGACCATGCGATGGGGAAGCTCTCCCGTGACGTTGACTTCTTCCTTTCGCACGACCGCACCATCGTGAACCGGTGCGACGATTCGGTGGTGCGGGACGGGTATATCATCCGGCTCTCCCGCGGGATCGCCCCGAAGCGCACGGCGATCGATCTCGGGAGCCGCTGTATACTCGCCGTCGGACCGGAGCTGAACGCGAATGCAACCGTGTACCGTGACGGGTTTGCCGTCACTTCACCCCATGTGGGCAATGTCCGCAACCCCTCCACGCTCGATTACTTAAAAGAGACGGTTGCACGCCTGCGCCGGTTGCTGGGTGCGGACTTTGAGGTCATCGCCCACGACCTTCACCCCCAGTTCCTCTCGACACGGTTTGCACAGGAGCTTGCGGATGAGGTGAAGGTGGAGCGGGTGCCGGTGCAGCACCACCGTGCCCATATTGCCGCTACGACCACGGAACCCTGCATCGGGATCGCAATTGACGGTGTCGGGTACGGCGATGACGGAACGGTCTGGGGCGGCGAGGTCTTCTGCGGGCAGGTGCCCAATCTGAAACGCGTGGCGCACCTCGAACCGGTGGGAATGCCGGGCGGCGACTTAGCGACACGGTTCCCCGAACGGATGCTGTACGGCATCCTGCCGGAAGAGGAGGTCCTCAACCTGCTCGCGTCGCGGGGCTGGTCTGGCATGGAACTCGGGGTGCTCAAAAAACAGGTTGCATCGGGTTTCAACATGGCAACAACGAGCAGCACCGGGAGGGTGCTTGACGCAGCATCGGCACTGCTGGGCACCTGCCGCGAGAGGACGTATGACGGGGAACCGGCAATGAAACTTGAATCTGCGGCAGCGGGCGGGCGGCCGGAAGCATGGGACCTTGTGTTCTCAAGTAGCGGGGGTATTCAGATGCTCTCAACGCGGGCGCTCATGGAATCGGCGCTCGCACGGATGCGGGAGGCACCGGCCGGTGACCGGCGTGCTGTTTTTAACACCGCCGCTTCGTTCCAGTATAACCTCTCCCGGGGGATCGCCCGGCTTGCCATCGACGCTGCACAGAAAAACGGCATTAAAACGGTCGCGCTCAGTGGCGGTGTCGCATACAACCACATGATCCGCGAGACGATCCGTCAGGAAATTACGGGTGCGTCACTCTCCTGCCTCACAAACCCCGAATATCCCCTTGGCGACGGGTGTGTCTCGTTTGGCCAGTGCGTCTATGCCGGTGCAGTCCAGCGGCAGCGGGCATAACCACGGTGTATTCCTGAACCGGGAAGTTTATCTTTTCAGACGCACAAGGTGGGAACAAGGATGGCACCCGCAGACCAGGATAAGGAGACAAAGATAAAGATCTCAACTCTCGAAAAGGAACTCGCCGACCTCCGGCAGGGGCTCTGTGTCGTACAGGACTACTGCCATGACCTTGAGAAGGTGGGCAATAAGCAGGACGCGGAAGAGACGGTTGACCAGTCGCTCTTAAAACCGCTCATGCGGGAGGAGGAGGAGTTCGAAGGGATCTGGAAATTCCACGACGAGTTGCTCATCCCCGATCCCCGCTCACAGGTTCCCTGCATGCAGATGTACGAGGCGTTTGTCACCTACTGCACCCGCAAGGGGAGGACCCCTGTCGGGCGTCCCGCGTTCGAGTTCGTGCTCCTGAAGATGGGGGCGGAGCAACTCCCTGATCGCAGTGTGTGGCAGGGATTCCGGATCCGCACGGACAGCACCTGATTTTTTTATGCCCGGGCACCAGCCAACCCTTGTATCGGTACGTTCCGGTAAGGACGTGCCATCATCAGCCAGGACACACATCACAATCACCCGGGACTCCGGAATCCCGCTGCTGGGTTCCCTCTATTTCGGCGTTGTAGACCGGGGGACGAGCCTGCTGCAGGTCCGCCCCAGCTGCAAATGCAACCTGAACTGCCCGTTCTGCTCGGTTGATGCCGGGCCAAAATCAACAACGCGGACAGCGAGTTACGAGGTCGAGCGGGAATACCTTGTCGATTACGTGCAGGAAATTGCCCGGTTTAAAGGAAACGGCGTCGAGTGCCATATCGATTCGCCCGGCGAGCCGATGCTGTACAGGGAAATTTCTGAGCTGGTCGCTGACCTCCGGGCGATTCCGGAAGTGAGCGTCATCTCAATGCAGACCAATGGCACGCTGCTCAATGACCGCACCATCGCAGCGCTTGATTCGGCAGGGCTCGACCGGATCAACCTCTCGCTCCATGCCCTTGAACCTGCGATGGCGCAGGACCTTGCCGGCGTCCCGGGGTTTTATATCGGAAAGGTTATGGATGCTGCACGGGCTGTCGCAGCAGGCCGGATCGACCTGCTCATCGCACCGGTCTACCTGCCGGGGATCAATGACGCCGAGATCCCGAAGCTGATCCGGTTTGCGCAGGAGATCGGTGCCGGCAAACGATTCCCTCCTCTCGGCATCCAGAAGTTCGAGCGGTATAAATACGGGAGGAGCCCCCGGTGCCTCAAAGTGCAGAGCTGGTGGCAGTTCTATAACCGGAGCATAAAACCATGGCAGAA
>JAPKXV010000342.1 GCA_026394635.1 Methanoregula sp.
CTGCCATCAGGTTCCCGTCCTGCTCTGCGTATCCTGTATGCGACCCTGTCCCGGCACTCCACGTGTTGTGATATCTTCCATTGCGAGAAGGATAAGATGTTTCGTACCCGCTTCTCCGGGTATGCGGCGGGCGTTTAAGAGCATTATCCTGTGTCCGATACCGGGGAAGTCATGTTCGATTGCGAAATTATCAAAACTCGTGTCCTTCGGCAGAATGGTTTCCAGCAGTTCATGGAGTTTCGGGATGTCCCACTGCCGGTCACCCAGTGCATAGAGTGACCGTCCCTGTGTCTCTTCGGGCTTCACACCGAAGGTCTGGTAGAATGCCCGGCTGGCAGAGACCACTGCCATATCAGCATTCAGGACGATAAACGGCTCCCGTACCGTGTCTATGATGCTCTGGGCATAGTCGCGGGCACGCCGGCTCGTGTCTATGATGCTCTGGGCATAGTCGCGGGCACGCCGGCTTTCGGCTTCGACTGCTTTTAATGCGGTGATATCAGTAAATGTCAGCACCACTCCTGCGATCACGTTCTCCAGCGTGCGGTATGGCATGATGCGAACAAGGTACCATTCATTACCGGTCGTCCGCACCTGCTTCTCCCGGAGGATGAGCGAATCAAGCACCATAGTGGCTTCGGGGATCAAGTCATCGTCCGGAATGACTGACCGGATATCAGCAAGTGGGCGCCCGATATCAGATGCCACAAGCCGGAAGACTTTTGTCGCATCGCGGGTGAACCGTTTGATGGCGAGACGGGTATCCAAAAATATCGTCCCGACATTGACGTTCTCCAACAGGTTCTTCATGTCGTTCTGGATGTCCGTGAGTTGTTCTATCTTTGCCTGCAGTTCCGCATTCACGGTCACGATCTCTTCATTAACTGACTGGAGTTCCTCTTGTGACGTCTCGAGTTCTTCATTCGTGGACTGTAGCTCTTCATTCGTCGACTGGAGTTCCTCGTTTGTGGACTTGAGTTCTTCGTTTGCTGCCTGCATCTCCTCAATTGTCGCCTGCAGGTTCTCTTTCGTATATGCCAGATCCTGTTCCAGTTCTTCGACGCGCTTTGACGCCCCTTTCCCGGTAACCCTCTTTGCCAGTGTGCGTTTCTCCGGTGGGGGCAATTCAGTATCCCGGAAACTTATAAGCAGCAGTTCGCGAGTTGCCTCCGGGTCATTGATCCGCTGAACGGTAAGGTCAACCCCGTGAATACCGCCGTTCGTCCTGACCGTCAGATCTTTTACGACAACCTGTCTCTTTTTTGTGGTGGCGGTAAGGATAGAGGTACTTCCCGGTGTCGCCGTGCACGTACAAGATGTTTCCATCCTCATCGGTGATGACGGACGGGGGAGCAAAAGACTGGAGGAGCACGCGTCTGATAAGTTCGGCAAAGTTCATCTTCTCATTCCGGTCCAGTAGCTCAACCGGCTTCTTTTCGGGCTTATCACCGGTCCACACAAAACCCTGTGCGATACGCGCCCGAGTTAAGAGAGAGGAGGGTCTGGTCTGGTAGATCTTCCACTTTTTATCCAGCGGTGAGAAGAGATCCGTGAAACTCCCGATGCCTTCTGACGGACCGAGGATGAGTACGCCTCCCGGCTGGAGGGAGTAGTGGAACACCGGAATGACGCGGTTCTGGAGTTCGGTGTCGAAGTAGATTAAAAGGTTCCGGCAGCTGATCAGGTCCATCTTGGTAAATGGCGGGTCTTTGATGACGTTCTGGATGGCGAAAATAACCATCTCCCGGATCTCTTTTTTTATCTGGTACCCGATCTCGTCTTTTACGAAGAACCGCAGCAGCCGGTCAGGGGAAACATCGATGGCGATGTTTGCCGGGTACGTGGCAGCCCGTGCGGTCGCGATTGCATCTGCATCGATATCGGTCGCGTAGATCTGGACCTTGAAATCTTTTTTTACCGTGTCCAAAGATTCGCGGATGAGCATGGCAATTGAAAATGCCTCTTCCCCGGAGGCGCACCCCGGCACCCAGACACGGAAGATAGAATCCTCCGGTTTATTCTCAAACAGCCGGGGCAGTACCACA
>JAPKXV010000040.1 GCA_026394635.1 Methanoregula sp.
ACTGGTAT
The DNA here is from genome assembly GCA_026394635.1 of Methanoregula sp. Classification (GTDB taxonomy): domain Archaea; phylum Halobacteriota; class Methanomicrobia; order Methanomicrobiales; family Methanospirillaceae; genus MVRE01. The sequence continues at coordinate 9 of JAPKXV010000040.1, forward strand.
GGCATCACGGGAGTTTTTGTATGTCGATGATGCAGCACGCGGCATTATTCTTGCCGCTGAACGGTACAATAAACCTGATCCGGTGAATCTTGGGGCCGGCATGGAGATCACGATCCGTGATCTGGTAGCACTTATCCAAGAATTGACAGACTATTCTGGTGAGATCCAGTGGGATACGACAAAGCCGGATGGCCAGCCAAAACGCAGTCTTGATGTGAGCAGGGCAAAACGGGAGTTTGGGTTTGAAGCGCAGATGCCGTTCCGGGAAGGATTGAAAAGAACGATTGCGTGGTATGAGAACCATCGTGCAGATACAGAACAACCACATGGTGCCGGGGATCATTGCTAACTGGTATTGGGATATCAGATACTATTTTGGTTGCTCTTCGCTGGATCGAATGGATGTATAATAAATCTCCATCCAAATAAAAACGATTGTACATGCCGCTTCCGCCGAAGACCTATTTAAAATGGCACTTAATGTTTAGGATCCAAGGATCGTAAAGAAAATTGATTTTTCACTTGATACGAATCAACTCGATATCTGGATAGATTTTATTGTCGGTTCAAGATGTGATTGTCCGGCATGGAGGCGTTTTTTGTCCCTCTCCCGCCGTACCTTCCCCTTACCGATACCGACCTTGCTGACACTCGTGATGTCCCCCGGACTTCACCCGATATCAACGAACTGGTGCGCAGGGCGGCGGAAGCCGGTGCACAAGGGCTCTCCCCTGCTGCTGTAATGGGGAGTACGAATGAACTTGCCGCGTATGTCAAAAAATAGGAACTTGCCTTTACAGTTGAAGCGCTCGGCGTGAAGATCCTCATCAAAGGTATGGAGAAAGATCCGAAGCACCGGTTGCGCAAAAGCCCCAAGGGACAGGACTTCCTCCTTGTTACTCTCGTATTTGAGAATTTATCTGCGAATGATGCATTACTCTCGCCCGACCAGGAAATGCGGCTCATCCCCGAAGGAGTTTCAACACCCCTCCCGCCAGACAATTATTATTTTGATACCCGGATCGACTCAAATGGGAGAACGGAGGGAAGTCTCCTTTTCATTGTTCCGCAGCAGGCTTCCCGGTTTACGCTCCGGTTTGGGAAGAAGACGTTACCACCGGTCAAAGTAATGCTCGCGTTCTGATCGAGAAGCGGGAGTAAAGGTCCTGCGGGAAAACCCACCTAATCAGTGACCCGCATCAGATAAACGTCTGGTCAGGCTATGCCTTCACCGGAAAATCCGAAGGCGCCCACTCGCCGATGGATTTTTTACCGGATTTGAACTCATGGAACTGCCGTAAAGAAACCGTGAGGTCGCGGGTGAACGCGAAGTACCCGATCTGCGTGTTCCGGCAGAGTTTCATCGCCATATCCATCAGCCCGCGGGGGTCCGGGCGCGCCTCGCCAAGCCAGATATGGAAGATGTTCCCGCCATCCACGATCGGGAAGAAGACGTGCTCCACTTCCATGCGCTTGGTCAGCGGCACATCGGCTCCCGGTGCGACATGCGTCCCGTTCGTGTAATAGATCGGCAGGTCCCGGCTCTTGCCCAGTTGTTCCAGCCC
>JAPKXV010000219.1 GCA_026394635.1 Methanoregula sp.
TGCGTTATCGACGCCGTTGTCGTGGACTGGGGTATGCGATCCGTCACGGCATTGCCGGTCCCTGTTCTGATCAACACGCTCCCGGTACCAGCGCTCAAATGGTTGCCCGGTGCCGGAAAGAAAAAAGTGGCGGCAGTGATTGCAAAACGCCCGTTTGACGGGATTGATGCGTACCGGAAGGTGACGGGGAGATCGGTACTGGATGAACTGATAAAATTTGGATAATCCGGTTTCTCTATGGCTGCTTATTAGAGATGAAATTTGGGGAAATAAAAAAAAGGCATGTTTTTAAAAATCGCGGTTAAGATACCATACAACCAAATCAGGATATTACCATGAACCATACACGCTCTCTGAAGATACTGGCAGTCATTATTGTACTGTTCGTAATTTTCGCAGCATCAATAATGTTACTCCCAAAGAACCAGAAAAAAACAGTAGTTGTCTATACTTCTGTCGATCAGGTTTATTCAGAAGCGGTATTCCGTGCATTTGAAAACCAGACCGGCATTCAGGTTCTGGCAGTGTATGATGTGGAGGCGACAAAAACCACCGGTCTCGTTAACCGTCTTATAGCCGAAAAAAACCGTCCCCAGGCGGATGTATTCTGTAGCGGGGAAGTCGGGCAGACACTCCTCTTAAAGAATGAAAGCATCCTTGCTCCCTACATATCCCCATCAGCTTCTGATATTCCACAGCAATATAAAGATCCTGAGGGCTACTGGACCGGTTTTGGCGGGAGGGCCCGGATTTTTATTGTCAATACCGACAGGCTTACGCCGGATATGTACCCCAAATCTGTATATGACATGCTCGATCCCCGGTACGAGGGCAGTTCAATTGGCATTGCATACCCGATGTTTGGCACAGCATCAACACACGCGGCAGCGATGTACAGTTACCTGGGCAGGGAGCAGGCACGGGCGTTTTTTGGCAACCTGACGAAACGAGGTGTCCGGGTAGTTGATGGAAACTCAGTGGTTCGGGATCTTGTCGTGAACGGGCAGCTTGCGTACGGGCTTACCGATACCGATGATGCTTGCAGTGCAGTCCAGAACGGGGAGCATGTGACCATCATCATCCCGGATCAGAGTGCAGGTGAAATGGGAACTCTCGTCATTTCCAACACGGTGGCACTGGTTGCCGGGTCTTCCCATCCTGCCGATGCGACGAAATTTATTGATTATGTGCTCGACAAACAAACCGAAGAAGCGATGGTAACCTCCGGGTGGATCCAGATTCCGGTCCGGAATGTATCAGCCGTCACATCCTGTGTGAAAACCACAGAAATCAGGACAATTCCCGTCACGTACCAGGATATCTATACCGGTCTCCAGACTACCCAGAAAGACCTCATCGAGATCTTCATCCGATAACCTCCCATGCCCCCACGCCCCTTTTTCTGGCAGGTTCGCCCCCGCCTGTCAGCGGAGAGTGTCGTGTATGCCGTGGTGCTTGGCATTTTTTTCTTTTTGATTCTCTGTCCGATGATCGGACTTATCGTGGATTTTGTCCATGCATTCATGGCGGGTTCCCTGGATCTTCTCTCTCCCCTGCTCCTCTCTTCGCGCAGGTGGGGACTTCTCGTTTCGAGCGTGGGTCTCGCCGCATCAGTCGCCTGCGCCGGTGTACTCATCGGCATGCTTATTGTGTCGGCATTGTGGAGTGCATCGCAAAAAGTCCTCCTCGTCATCCTGCTTGCCCTGCTCGCACTTGCCGGGATTCCCTCTTATATCCACGCACTTACCTGGTCGGCAGCGATCACTGTCATTACTACGATCCTTCCTGCAGTTTCACAAACCGGGTGGGGCATCAGTTTCTGGGTGGAA
>JAPKXV010000224.1 GCA_026394635.1 Methanoregula sp.
ATTTATGATCAGTCACCCATTGCCATTGAACTCTATGATGCTGCTGGCACACTGGTGCACGTCAACCCGGCATGTCTGAACCTGTTTGGCGTAGGGGATATACAGGCTATCCAGAATTTCTCTCTTTTTGCTGACCCGAATATCAACGATGAGCAGAAGGAGAATCTGTATCGGGGAGAGTCTGTACACTACCAGGGACCTTTTGATTTCGAAAAAGTAAAAACCCTGAACCTTTATCCCACCAGCCGGGACGGGATCATCTGGCTGGATGTGCTTATCACCCCGCTCGGGAATCGTGCGGATTCGATCACGGGTTTCCTCGTGCAGATTCAGGATATCACCGACCGCAAACGGGCGGAAGTAGCTCTTGCCAACAGCGAGAGATTCCTTGATAGTATTGTTGAACAGATCCCCGACATGATCTTTGTGAAGGATGCACAGGACCTTCGGTTTGTGCGGTTTAATAAGGCTGGTGAAGATCTGCTCGGATATTCAAGAGCAGAAATGTCGGGGAAAAATGACTATGATCTCTTCCCGAAACATGAGGCGGATTTTTTCACGGGAAATGACAGGGAAGTCCTTCGCAAGAATCAATTAATTGAAATTCATGAGGAGAAGATACAGACCCGTTATAAAGGAGAGAGGATCCTGCACACCAAGAAAATCCCGATCGTTGATGAGAAGGGAGATCCGAAATTTTTATTAGGAATTTCCGAAGATATCACCGAACACAAAGTGGCTGAGGACGCGTTGCGCGAGACAGAGGAGCGCTACAAATCCCTGTTTGACCGTTCGCTCGATTGTGTGTACATCAATGATTTTGAAGGGAATTTCATCGACGCCAACCCGTCCGCTTTAACCTTACTGGGCTATACCCGTAGCGAGATCACGTCCCTGAACTTTGCCTCCCTGATCACGCCGGACCAGCTATCCACTGCTCTTAAGACAACCCAGGAGATACGTGCGACCGGGACCCAGAAGGAGTCCACAGAATACCGGGTGAGACGCAAAGACGGCGGATATGTCGATATCCTGACAACTGCGTCACTCATCTATAAAAACGGGAAACCGTATGCAGTTCAGGGCATCGCCCACGACATCACCGAACGCAAACGGGCGGAGGAGGAGCTTAAGGATTCCGGGCGGCGCCTCTCAGAGATTATCAATTTCCTGCCGGATGCGACATTTGCGATTGACAAGAACGGGAACGTCATATCATGGAACCGTGCAATGGAAGAGATGACCGGAGTCCCTCTTGCACAGATCCTTGGCAAAGGCAACTACGAATATGCAGTTCCGTTCTATGGCATACGGCGCCCAATCCTTATTGATCTCGTATTTTCTCCCGGCGAGGATATCTCAGGAACTTACTCCTTTGTCGATGTTGACGGGGACGTCCTGACCGCTGAAACCATCAATGCCTCGCCACAGGGGAAAAATGTTATCCTCTGGGCAAAAGCAGTGCCCCTGTATGACAGAGAGGGCAACGTAACGGGTGCTATCGAATCCATCCGGGATATCACCGAGCGAAAGCGGGCGGAGGACGCGTTGCGGGAGAGCGAAGAGCGGTATAGAATTCTCACCGACGCTGCACATGATGCGATCTTTACGTTGAGTCCGGAGGGCGTGGTAAGGTATGTGAATAGTGGTGGTGCTGCATTGATAGGCATGCCCCCCGAAAAAATGGTCGGGTTTTCCCTTGGAATGCTGTATCAACCGGAAATTGCACAGGAATTCCGGGAAAATCTTACTAAGGTCATCTCAACAAAGAAACCGGTTCAATATGACGCAAAATTCTGGCACGAAGACCAGGAGAAGATCACCTGGCTTGATGCCCAGCTTGTTCCCCAGTTAGGTCCTGACGGGTCTGTTGTTCAGGTGATCGGGATATCACGCAGGATCACCGACAGAAAACAGGCGGAACTGTTACTGAAACGTTTCAATGAAGAACTTGACTGGCAGGTCCGTTTGCGGACTGCTGAACTCGAACACACCAATACATTGCTTGAGGCTGCAATTATCAAGCGCACACTGGCAGAAGAGAGCGTACGGAAGTCCTTAAACGAGAGAGAGCTATTGCTCCGCGAGATCCACCACCGGGTCAGGAACAACCTCCAGAATATTTTAAGTCTCATCAGCCTCCAGTCCCGGAATATCAAAGACAAGAAAATGCTCGAAACAATGGGAGAGTTCCAGAACCGCATCATGGCGATGGCACATGTCCACGAGAGGATGTGCCGTGCCGATGACATCTCCCGGATCGACCTGCCTGAAATCGTCACATTTCTGGGAACGAGCCTTTTCAAGTCCTATAAGGTCAAACCTCAGCATATCCGGTTCAACGTCGAAATGAACGACCTGCAGATTACCATAGACTCTGCCATCCCCATCAGCCTCATCATCAACGAACTTGTTTCAAACTCAATAAAGCACGGGTTTCCCAAAGGGACTCCCGGGGAGATCACCATTGCAGGACGCCGGGAAGCAGACACTATTGTGCTCTCCATCAGGGACACGGGAATCGGGATACCAAAAGACCTTGACTGGATGAAAAGTAAACAAACGCTTGGGCTCCGGTTGGTGGTGAGCCTGGTGGAACAGTTGAGCGGTACGATTGAACTCGACCGGACAACGGGAACCGCGTTCAATATCATGGTGAAGGAAAAACAATGAACCGGAAATGAGTATTCATCCGAGTGCTGCCTCATCAAGCGGTATCATGATCACTGATCGGTTTTTTTAGAGGAAAGAACAGGGTCTTTTCTTTTTTTGAGACATGAAATGGAAATTCCGGGAATGACTATGTAATAGCACGGGAGACTGGATACTGTCGGTCCAACCAACAGGTGAAAGGGGGGAAATATGACAGATATGGATGATAAGAAGGTACTAAAGGCACTTGAACGCGGAACGCTGCATATGCTGGATGGCTTTTATGGAAGCGCCACCGCTCCTGATGATACCGGTGCTGATCCACAAGGAAACAATGATAGCTTTTATCAGGAATTTACCAGCACTCCTCTGGTTCAAAAGACGTGCGGTGAACACCGGTATGCATATCCTTCTGACCGGTATGCCGGTGTGTATGGATTCATTGTTGCAAAGAACTGTGTGAGGAGGAGTTCAATAAAAAATGCACCGGAACCATTCGGAATGGTGAAAAACAGCGGAAATTAAAAGTTCAATCCCCGGTTTTATCGTAGGTGATCTGCCCCGGGCCCGGGAGAAATACTTAATTTAACATCGGTAAACGGGGATACTACTGAAACGGTTTTTTTACAGATATCGCATCGCGGGGGATGTTCGCTCTGGGGGAGAGATGGCGGACACGAGAAAATAATCATCAGACCATTGTCGAGTTTGCCTCATCGGTGGGGGGTGAGCCGGAGCCATTCGAAGATTTTTTTAAATCTTCTCCCGTTTGCCCTCCTCTCTCGGGAACGGCAAACATCCCTAGTGCTTCGAGACAACTAAAATTGTAAACTTCTCTTCATTCTGGAGATGCAACTGAGAATTAATAGAAATAATGTACTTATGGGGATTCCCACCCCTGATGAGGTCGCTCGGCCGCCTCGTCGGGGCCTCGCCGGGCAAGAAAGTTGAGAGTGATGACTTCAAAAAAAGTATATTTGATTGTCATGCTACCAATTTTAATTGTCTTATTCCACCCGGAGCGTCTTTCCAAATATATCCTATACGATTTCTCCAGAGCGGGCTATGTCGTTATCCGGCATAGATAGCTGATGAAAATTCTCAAGGGATTCTCATACCAGCCGGAATTCAGTGTTCCCTCAATTCCCGGCATCATTTATATTTTTTGAAACTTGGCGTAATGTTTATCAAGTCAAGGTATCTGTTACAGTGTACCAACAAATCCAGACCATCAATCATTATAATACCATGAGCGTTGTTCCAAAAATTGGAACCGGGATCGCACGCTCCAAAGACAACCATCACGGTAGCTCGCGTTCACGCGGTTGGTATGTTCATCGTTAAGGATGGGAGTAAAAGCACATGTAAATGAGATCTTTTCAGGATACGACCTCAAAAAATAGAACCGCATTGCATAACCCGGTCCGGGCAAAAAGGTATCAGAAATGGTAAAAAAACTGCTCATAATCCCAATCATCCACAGCGAAAAGGAGATGGGTTCCTTAAAGAGCGACATCTCTGAAATGATTGACCGGAAATTCGGAAAGGAAAAACGGGACCAGCACCGGAAGGATGTCGCACTATTCTGGGAAAACCTCCGCACGATCGTCGATGATATCCTGAACTGTATCGATGCTCCCGCAATAAAAATTTACCAGGACGGCATTCCCATCGGTGGTGAAATCGGCGTAAAACTCGTCGCGATGGGGGCAAAGGACGGCATCCCCAACCACCAGATTTTACACACCATGATAGAAAGGGGAGCTATTCTGGAGAAAACGGAGAACCCCACTCTCTTAAAAGAAGAATATGAGATCGTAAAAGAGATCGTAAACGCAAAAACCGATCCGGAGCGCGAATCGCTCAGTGAAAAATACAAAAAACGGCTGTATGAACTGACCATCGAACGGGACCGGTATATTGCGGAACGGATCGATGAATCTCTCCGGGACGGGATGTTCGGGATCCTCTTTATCGGGGCAACCCATGAGGTTGTGCCCCATATCTCCCCTGATATCAAAGTGTTCGTCTGCAATTTTGTCAAAAAAGATGTACTGGAATGGCTGAAAAGCGGGAAAATATCACCGGTTTCATCACCGGTCTCTGAAGTCTGACGATTCTTGGATTTTCTATGTCATTGTTCCCATGGATAACCAATCGCGGTCCAAAATGCGAAATTGATCTGGAGGACACAGACAGAGAGAAAAATCCACATGAAACAGGCGAACACATCTCTCTCTCTCCGTATGGATCAATCGCCCCGCCCCGCATCTTTACGATTGCAGACGTACCCTTCCTTGATAAACCGAATCCTGTCAATAAGTCAATCCTGATTGTTGAAGATGAACAGATTTTTGCCGAGGACTTAAAAGAGATTCTGCTCTCGTTTGGGTACCACGTGACCGGGATTGCATCAACCGGTGAACGCGCAATCGAGCTCGTGGATGAGGCGTGTCCGGATCTCATTCTCATGGACGTCAATCTCGGACCGGGGATGAACGGCATTGAGGTTGCAGAAAGGCTCCTTTCGCAGGTCTCCATCCCGATCATATACGTCACAGCCTACGCAGACTCTGCACTTGTAGAACGCGCAAAGGCAACCTCGCCCTATGGATATATCCTGAAACCATTTGACAGCAAGGAACTCCATACCGCGATTGAAATTGCTTTCTTTAAGCATGAAAAGGATGAACAACTCAAAAAAGCGTATGATGAACTTGAAGAGCGGGTTGCCGAACGGACTGCAAGTCTGAAACGAATCAACGAGGAACTACAGAAGAGCGAAGAACACTACCGCAGCCTGTTCGATGGTGTTCCGGTGGGGATCTGCCGTACCAATCCGGCGGGACAGATCCTGAATGCCAACCTTGCGCTCGTACACCTGCTGGGTTACCCGGACCGCGAATCGCTGCAGGCGGTCGATGTCCATGACCTCTACCTGAACCCTGAGGATCGCAAACAGTGGCAGGCGATAATCAATCGCGACGGGGGGGTGCGCAATTTCGAAGTGCAGTTCCGCACGTATGACGGATCGATTATCTGAGTACGGGATACGGGAGAAGCTGTCCGCGATGAGCGCGGCCGGGTCGTATATTATAACGCGAACGTGGAGGACATCTCCGAACGAAAATCTGCGGAGGAGGTGATAAGGAGGCGCGATGCAACCCTTGCAGAAGCACAACGAACGGCTCATCTTGGAAGCTGGGAACAGGATCTCATTACCGACCGGATATTCTGGAGCGACGAGTTATGCCGCATGTACGAGATTTCTCCTGATAGTATCAGGAAAGGGATACCTCGTGCAAGTACGGTAATATATGACCGCCTCCACCCCGATGATCTGGCAAGGTATAAAGAAACGGTTGCCCAGGCCGTGAACAATAAAATGCCATTTGCGATTGAGTATCGTATCCGGTTGCCCGGCGGTTCAGAACGGTATATCTATGCGCATGGTACGCCTACGTTAGATGCTGCTGGCAAACTTGTACGCCTGACCGGAACGGCAATCGACACCACCGAGCGCAAGCGGGCAGAGGCCGGTCTGGTAGAGAGCGAGAAGCGGTACCGCGCCGTTGTGGAAGACCAGACCGAGTTTATCTGCCGGTTTACTCCGGATGGCACGCTCACGTTTGTCAATGACGCGTATTGGCGTTATTTCGGGTTGAACCGGGACGAATGCATCGGGAAACAGCACTCTGTGGTACTTCCTCCGGATGACAGCCGGAAGATGAAAAAACATATCGCATCACTTACCCGTAAAAATCCTGTTGCATTAATCCGGCACCGGATCATCATGCCATCCGGAGAGGTGAAGTGGCAGCGCTGGAGTGATCGTGCCATTTTTAATGAGTGCGGCACGGTACAGGAATACCAGTCAGTGGGGCGGGATATCACTGACACGATCAAAGCAGAAGAGGCGCTGCAGGAGAGCGAGGAACACTACCGGCAGCTGGTAGCGATGTCTCCCGATGCCATCCTTGTCCTGAACGATTCCAAAATCATGGAACTGAATTCTGCTGCTCTCACGTTGTTCGGTGCATCCGGTCCCGGGCAGCTTATCGGAGGATCCTTCACGTCACGGGTGCATCCCGATTCACAAAAAACCTTTAAAAAATGGATGCGCCAGGTAACGGACGGGAAAAAACCGGTATTTCCTCTTGAACTGAAGATCGTCCAGTTCAACGACACCGTTCTTGATGTGGAGACCTCAGCTGTCCCCATCACGTATCGGGGCCGGCCGGCAGTGCAGGTTATTACCCGGGATATCACCCAAAGAAAGATGCTGGAAGACCAGGTGAAAAACCATCAGGAAATACTTGAAAAACAGGTACAGGAGCGGACGATTGATCTGCTCCGCACAAATGAGCAGTTGAAGATGGAGGTCGTTGAACGAAAGGAAATGCAGGATGAACTGACGGTCGCATCCAATGAGAAAGATCTCCTGCTGCGGGAGATCCACCACCGGGTAAAGAATAACCTCCAGCTGATCATCGGGCTCATTGATATGACAAAAATGAGAATGCAAGACACGGCAATCAGCACGGTGCTGACCGATATTATGGCAAAAATTCACACCATGGGGCTCATCCATACCCGGTTATACGAGAGTAAACGGTTTGATAAAATCAACATGAAAGAACAGGTCACCGAACTGGTGGATATGACCAGCGGATTTTACAGCCATGAACACTGCACGATCGACTTTACCCTCGATTGTGTTGAAATATACCTTCCTGTTGACAAGGCGATGCCCTGTGCCCTTGCCTTAAACGAGGTGCTGTCCAATATCCATAAGCATGCGTTCAAAGGGCGCAGGAGCGGTAGTGTGGAGATCTCCTTATCCCGGAAATATGCGATGCTCCGTTTTGTCATTCATGATAACGGCGTCGGGATTCCCAAAGGATTCAATATTGAACAGACCAACAGGCTGGGGCTTAAACTTATGAGGGCGCTCGTTGAACAGCAATTGCACGGATCACTCACGATCAATGGTGAAAACGGCACCAGTGTCGTCATAGAAATTCCTTTAGAACCGGAGGACATAGATTATGGCAAAAGTACTTGTAGTTGATGATGAAGCGATCATCACCCTGCAGCTGGAAGAGCGCCTGACCCGGATTGGCTATAAAGTCGTCGGCATGGCTGCATCAGGAGAGGAGGCTGTAACCAAGGCACGGGCGCTCAAACCCGATATTGTGCTCATGGATATCGTGATGCCCGGAAAAATCAATGGGATCGCTGCTGCAAAAGTGGTCCATGAAGAACTGGATATTCCGGTAATTTTCATCACCTCCTATGCTGACGATAAGATTGTTGAAGAGGCAAAACGGGTCCACCCCTATGGATATATCGTAAAACCCTTCAACGAACTGGAACTCAAGGCAGCAATGGAAGTAGCGCTCTACCGGAAACTGACCGAAAAACATGAACTGGCAAAAAGAAAGAAAAAGAAGATGCAGTCTCCTGCACAGGAAGGGCAGGGAGGGGATACAGGAGAAGAGTCCGGAGATTTCATTGAACCGGAAAGCAAAGCCATCCTGCTGGATAATTTTTACCAGGGCATCCTCCTCCTCCTCTATACCACGCAATCAAAATTTGAACCACTCTATAAAAATTTAATTGAAGAAGGGATAAAAAAGGGAGACCGCATCCTGTATGCCTATTCCCGTTCAACGATCCAGAAATTATTTTTAAAGGAGATCCAGCAGGAACAGATCATCACGCACCGGATAAAAAAGAATGAACTGGATTACCTTCTCAGAACTCTTGAGAAGAACTGGGACCAGGAAACCATATCGGATAACCCAGGCTGCTGGCGGTTTCTTGTTGATTTTTCCGAGACGGAAGAGTTTGACCATATCCTGGCAATAAAAAAATACATCCTCACCAAAAAGGAGTCCGGGTTTCCGATCCTGGGAATCTTTGCAGTAAATATTGAAAATTTACAAAGTGAGCAGATAAACAAACTCTCAACAGGCATCACAAAGGTCATTGTCTCGACACGGGACGAGACCTCCATCTCAATTGCGCACCAGTCATATCCTCTGGAATCGGTCTCGGTTGTTCCGCAGGCGGTTGTTGAAGAGATCGTCAGGAAGTCCTTAGAACCACTCGTCCTTTCGATCCTGGATAAACCGTTATCAGGATATGACATCGTCCACGAGATCCATAATCGCCATAACGTTCTCATCCCGCAGTCAAGAATTTATGGGATCCTCTATGAACTCGAGCATGCGGGGATACTTGAGGTGAAAATATCGGGAAAATCAAAACTCTATAGCCCGACAGATAAGGGAAAACTGTATATTGTGCATAAACTGAACGAGTTTAAATTTACCTTCCAGCATATTTTCGGAGGTATGCCCCGTGAAAGTGAAAGTATCAGCAGCTAGGAACAAGGATGTCGGGCGGGGGATTGCGCGACTCGATCCCAAAACAATGGAAGAACTGGGGGTGGGTGTCGGGGACATCATCGAGAATGCCGGAAAAAGGACGACCTGCATAAAAGTAATGCCCTCCTTTCCTGAAGACCGGGGGAAGGGGACGATCCAGATCGATGGCATTGTGCGGAAAAATGCACTTATCGGGCTCCATGACAGCGTGGAAATACAACCGGTCTCCATCCCCCCGGTAAAAATGGTCGTGCTCCAGCCGCTCGACCGTTTCATCCAGAAAGAGGTGGACAGCCGGCTCTTTGAAGAGATACCGATCAATAAGGGAGACCAGATCCGGCTCACCATGTTCGGGAGGAAGTTTGATTTTCTCATCAAAGATGCCGATCCCGAGATCGGACTTATCACACGGTCGACAAGTGTCATACTCTATGGAAAAAAGACCGTAGAAAAAGAGCAGAAAAAGGGGCTGATCTCCTATGAGGATATTGGCGGGTTGAAAGGACAGGTCGAAAAGATCCGGGAGATGATCGAGCTCCCGTTGAAGTATCCCGAACTCTTTGAACGCATCGGCATTGACCCCCCCCGGGGCGTTCTCCTCCACGGACCTCCGGGCACAGGAAAGACGCTCATTGCAAAAGCGGTTGCACAGGAGACCGATGCCAATCTTTTTTTCATTTCAGGTCCTGAAATCGTCGGAAAATATTATGGTGAATCAGAAGCCCGGTTGCGGGAAATTTTTGCAGAAGCCCAGAGAAATGCCCCTGCCATCATATTCATCGATGAGATTGATGCCATCGCCCCCAAACGCGAGGATGTCGGCGGTGACAAGCAGGTAGAACGCAGGATCGTTGCCCAGCTCCTCTCGATCATGGACGGGCTCAAGGATCGGGGCCAGGTCATCGTGATCGCCACGACAAATATCCCCAACTCCCTTGACCCGGCGCTGCGGCGGCCCGGCCGGTTTGACCGGGAAATTGTAATCCCGATCCCGGACCGGGAAGGGCGGCGGGAGATACTGGAGATCCATACGCGGGGAATGCCATTATCACCGGATGTCGACCTGGACGAACTGGCAAATATCACGCACGGGTATGTGGGTGCTGACCTCGCAGCGCTCTGCAGGGAAGCTGCGATGCACGCGCTGCGAAAGGTACTGCCCGAGATCGACTTTACCAAGCGCGAAATCCCGTATGAAATTATCTCCAGCCTGACGATCGGAAAAGAAAATTTCATGATTGCATTCAGGGAGATTGAGCCCTCGGCACTGCGGGAAGTGTTTGTTGAAATACCCGATGTCAGCTGGGACGATGTGGGGGGTTTAATTGAGATTAAAAAAGAGATCCAGGAGGCAATTGAACTTCCCTTAAGGTGCGCTGACATCTATGCGTATGCGGGTGTCAAATCCCCAAAAGGCATATTATTGCACGGGCCGCCCGGGACCGGAAAAACCCTGATCGCAAAGGCGATTGCCCATGTAACAGAATCAAATTTTATTTCGATAAAAGGGCCGCAGTTACTCTCCCGGTTCGTGGGCGAATCCGAGCGCGGTGTCAGGGAGATTTTTAAAAAGGCACGACAGGCGATCCCCTGCATCATCTTTTTTGATGAGATCGATGCCATCGCCCCGGTACGGGGCGGCAGGAGTGATACGGGGGTGACGGAACGGGTGATTGCCCAGTTGCTGACCGAGATGGATGGTCTTGAGGAGCTCAACGGCGTCACGGTTCTTGCCGCAACCAACCGGATCGATATGATCGACCCGGCCCTGCTCCGTGCAGGACGGTTTGACCTCTTAATCGAGCTGCCTCTTCCGGACGATGCCGGGCGCCTTGAAATTTTTAAGGTCCATACGATGAATAAGGTCCATGCCATGGATAAGGCCCATACCATGAAGCGCCCCCTCGCAGAGGATGTGGTACTGGACGATTACGTACAGGAGACCGAGGGGTTCACCGGAGCAGATATCGAAGCAGTGTGTAACCGTGCAGCCATTCTTGCCATACGGGAATTTTCAAAAACCGGTGAGGAGATGGGACGCTTCGTGATCCAGTCGTCTCATTTCAGTCGTGCCATTGAGATGGTACAGGCCAATCGTTCCAAAATTTGACACAAGAATCGGAAATTCCGGGAATGTATATCAGCACACGGAATAACGTAGTTGCGGGCAGAAATAGCCCAGAACCATAAAGGAGGAAAAGAACATGGTTGAGAAAATGAATGCATCCTCGAGCTTAGTCGAGGTTATTGACCGAATCCTGGACAAGGGAGTTGTAGTGGACGCATGGGTCAGGGTCTCACTCGTCGGTATTGAGATACTGGC
>JAPKXV010000112.1 GCA_026394635.1 Methanoregula sp.
AACGTTCTCGATTGCAGGGGCGTCAAGCGGGTGTGCGGTAACCGTGCAGCCTGTCAGGTCACGAATCGCCTTCGCAGATCCAATGTGATCAGGATGTGCATGGGTCAGGATGATCAGTCTGATCTCGGAGGGATCCCGCCCGGTCGAGCGGATGTATTCAGTGACCAGCTTCTCTGACCCGTCAAATCCGGTATCAATCAGGGTAATGTTGTCCCCGTATACAATGTACACATGCACAAATCGGTCCGGGGAAGGTCCCAGCGGGGTCCTGATGGCATGGATGTGTGGGGTTATCTGCATTAAATCACCTGCATCAATCTCAACCGATCATCCATAAAAACTAAACCATTGGCTGCTCTGCTGAGTGCCAGATACAGGAACTGGAGCTTTCGGTCTATTCCCACTATGCAGGTTTTTTCGTACAGAATTCAAAGACACACTTGTTATCACGGTCAGTGACATAATGCGGGACGTGATAACGCTGGACTATATCCAGGCAGGTAAAGCCAGCGCCGGTAAGACTACTGGTCAGCTGCTCCCTCAACATTACTCGTGGCGGCCCCCATTCATTGGGAGAACTGATAGCCCCTTCTCCTAGTCCAAACGTGGAACCGAAAAGGATCCCGCCGGGTGTGAGGGCAGACCACGCATTCGCAAGATAATTTCTCAATTCCTCATCCTCGGCGATTACCTGGAAAACAGAGGCAGAATACACCAGGTCGAACTCCGCCGGTCCGAACGGGAATGTATCTGAAACAGTAAAAAGGTCATGAATCTCCTCCCGGTCACGATACAAATCAAAGCCGAGATTGATACTTGCCCAGTTAATGTCGAATGCGGTTATCCTCTCACGGGGAAACCCGTCACGGATCAACTGTCGGACGTTGTCTCCCGTGCCGCATCCGTAATCCAGGAGCCTGCCGGTACCTTTGAGCGCACGGGAATAGTAGAAGTGGTTGTTGATCCGCGGTTGCCCGAGGATCATGAGGATATGGGGATAGCGGACACCTTCCCTGGTGTACTTCTCAAGGAGCGTCTGGTAATACCCATCAGGATAAACAACCCCGTAGGCTTCGATCCGTTTCATGACGATGCTGAGTTCCTCCGGGAGCGTCTTTCCCGGCGGGAACCTGAGGGGTTTTGGTGCGGGCATACCGGAATAATTGTATGCCGATTGAATATTCATGGTTAACGTAGTTCATCTGTAGTGTGACAGAGTTATTGTCCTCATTTAGTGGCATATTTTATGCCCGCTTTCGGCAGCACTAAAAAGCCAGGGATGGATCAAATCATTTCCCTTTCGGGTTGTAGCTGAACGAGTCAATCCACCGGAAAAACCGGTGAGAGTTCCGTGGGGGAAATACACCTTCGGTTACGGATTTTACTTCCTCTACGGAGTAGAATGCATTCGGGTGGAAATCTTTGATGATCCCGATCACATGCGTGAGATCCTGCCTCTTGATGATGGTGAAAACCATCTTGACCTTACCGGTACCGCCTTCCCCGTCAATACTTGTCACCCCGTAATTATGGGAGCGTAAAAACTGCATGAGTTCGGTCGGGTCTTCCTTTGTGATGATGCGGACGCTCGTGAGGCCCAGGGATAATCTTTCCTCGATTACCATCCCAATAAACGTCCCGGTGGCAAATCCGGCCCCGTACGCGATATAACATACGGCATTGGTCAGGTTATTCATCACCTGCCCGATGGCAATCAGATAAATGATCACC
>JAPKXV010000415.1 GCA_026394635.1 Methanoregula sp.
GAAAATTCTTTTTATGGCTTTGGGGAACGTTGTAACGGACCGTGATGGGGACTTCTGCAATCACCAGCCCACGCTCGATAAAATGGGTGATCATATCCGATTCGATACCGTACCCGAAGGAAGTGAAATCCAGATTTTTGAGAGCCTTTTGAGAAAGTGCCCGGAAACCGGACTGGGAATCCGTGCAGGTATGCCGGGAACTGATTGTGGTAAAAAGGTCAAGGGTTTTCTGCCCAACCCGGCGATGGGTAGGCACGCCATTTGTCTTTGTGAGAAATCGCGAGCCAATCACCAGATCTGCTTTACCGTCAAGCACCGGTTGTACGATAACCGGGATATCCCAAGCCTTATGCTGGGCGTCGCCATCTAGTGTCACCGCAGCGGTGTAGCCGAGTTCGCGGGCACGATTTAATCCGGCAAGAAGGGCATGGGCTTTTCCCTTATTCTCCGCAAGCCGGATAACCTCTGCCCCGGCAAAGCGCGACACATCAGCAGTCAGATCGGTGGAGCCGTCATCTACAACAATAACTCTTTCTACAATCCGGAGAACTTTTAACACCACACTCCCGATAACCAGTTCTTCGTTGTACGCGGGGATGACAGCAACAACTCCTGGTAATTTTTCCACGTTCGCGAGCGCGGATTGTTGTTCAGGGTGCTCGTTATTGTCTCCCATACTATCTGCCGCCGGAGCATGTTCTCCCTAACTAAATGAGGGGAATGAACTTTTTTGTCTTTGTGAAAATTTTACTATTAAGATATTTTAATATTTCATGGTAAGAACTGATATATATTAAAGCCCTTCGAAACAGTACGTTTCCCCCATTTCCGCATTTCTCCCAAATGGCAAAATCCTGATAATCAATGAACAGAGGATTGAAACCATTCTATCCGGGTGTTCCATAGAGTTGGGATATATTCCCCGAGCGAGAGCACACGAAACCGGTGAAACGGGTTACTCCCAAATCCTGTTGAATGCAGTATAATGGAGCAGGGATCTCCGTTCATCCGGGAAATGCATTTCAACGGGTACCCGTATGGCGGGCAAGTCTCTTTAGGTATCGGGGTCATGGGGGTGGACTTTATAGTATACTGGGCATATATCTATCTGGCAAATTGAGAAAGCAATTTACAATTTGTCCAATACGAAGTCGGGATATCAGCCATGATCAAACGAGATGCAGAGGAGAAGCTCAAGAAACTTGCAGAAGGATTTCCTGCGGTGTCTGTCATCGGTCCTCGCCAGTCAGGAAAGACGACACTTGTCAGATCGGTATTTCCCGATAAACCGTATGTACTCCTGGAAGATCGCGATACGCGTGCCTTCGCTGAAGAGGATCCACGGAGCTTTCTGGCACAGTTTGAGCGGACCGGTGCAATTATTGATGAAGTGCAGAGAGTCCCGGAACTCTTTTCATATCTTCAGGGTATATTGGACAAGTACAACAAGCCCGGACAATTTATTCTGACCGGCTCCCAGAATTTTTTATTAATGGAGAGTATCTCCCA
>JAPKXV010000170.1:0-1345 GCA_026394635.1 Methanoregula sp.
AAATCCGGGCTGGGGCATTCAGACACAAGGTTACATTCTATTTTTAATTTTTTGGCCCGAATTTCTCGTATTTTCTTAATAGTCTGACTCGGGGGCTCACCCTGTCCTGACCGTGATTTTCTCCTAGAGCACCTTGATGAAAGGTGGTAGGCAACCGGGCCTGAGGTAAGGTCCAGGACCATGGGAACATAAAGAATTTTTTTTATAGCTTGAACATGGATGTACACTATGCCATGCTATGGCATAGCACAGAGGTATCTCAATGAAAGGTTCTGCAAAAGTTTCCCTCCTCATTATCGCAATAGTCCTTCTATCGATATTCATTGCCGGCTGCACCCAGCAGGCGCCGGCACAGGCACAGCCAATGGAGAACAAGGAGCCCACGGAGATCAAGGTCGGCGTGATCGCATCGCTGACCGGCCCGGCCAGCAATGTCGGCAAGAACATGTGGCAGTCCGCGCAGGTTGCAGCGGATGAGATCAACGCGAACGGCGGTGTGCTGCTCAAAGGATCCGCAACGAAGGTACCGGTCAAACTCATCGTCGGCGACGACGAATCCACCCAGCAGGGGGGGCAGAAGGCAGCTACCCAGCTGATCACCGGTGATAAGGTGGATATCCTTGTTGGTGGATACTCAAGCGCCGTCACGTCAGCATACGAACAGACCATCGCGGAGTTCAAAGTCCCGTATATCGTGACCGGCGCATCGAGCCCGATCATCACTCACCGACCGGACATCGATACCAGTTACATCTTCCACCACTGCCCGACAACCGACAGTTACGGACAATATACCACGACGTTCATCGACCAGGTGGTCCGTCCTGCGGTCAACAAAAAGATTGGCGCTTCTTCTGACCGCCCGTTCCGGCTCGCCCTCATCTACCAGGATACCGCCTTTGGCAAAGGGGTGCAGACTGCGGTGAACGACACGATAACAAAGAACAAGCTTAACATCGTTCTTGTCTCCCAGCAGAGCTTCAAGATGGGGGAGAGCGATTTCAGGACGCCGTTGACCGTCATCAAAGCGGCAAAACCCGATGCGGTCTACCTTGCGGCATTCCCGAACGAGGGGGCTCCGCTCATCACGCAAGCCCGCAGGGATATCGGTCTGAACACGATCTTTTTGAATGTCGAGAACAATGACAATGCCCAGTTCTACAAAGACCTCGGGCAGTACGGCGAGGGATCCATCATCGAGAGCCGGTTCTCGCCGTACACTGCGCCGGTCGGATCTTTGGCCGATGCCCAGAACAAATTCAAAACCAGCTATAATGCAAAATATGGTGCGTTCCCGGACATGATGGGCGCATCCACGTACGAAGGTGTCTATATCGCTACCCAG
>JAPKXV010000170.1:1416-8333 GCA_026394635.1 Methanoregula sp.
TGTCTATATCGCTACCCAGGCAATCGGGAATGCAGCGACAACCGACAAGGCAACGGTCAGGCAGGCGTTATTTGACCTGAAAATGCCGCAGGTGATCGAGGCCATGAAAGGCGGCACGATATCGTTCACAAAAGACTTCCGGGAATCGCAGTTCGATCTCTGGATGGAGCAACTGGCATTTGACCCGGCTGTCGGCGAATGCAGGCCGAAAATCGTCTGGCCCGACAACCTGAAAGTTGTAGATTTCGCCCTGCCATCATGGTATCAGCCCGGCAGCGCATAAAAATCAATCCAAGTTCTTTTTATTTCAGGAGACAGATTAGGTAACAGGGGAAGATACGGTGGACATCGGGATCCTTCTGCAAATACTCTTCTGGGGGATCTATGCAGGGTGCATCTACATCCTGCTCGCCACCGGCCTGAACCTGATCTTCGGGGTCATGAAGATTGTGAACTTCGCCCATGGCGAGTTCCTCATGATCGGCGCCTATATCACGGCAACGATCTTTTATTTTACCGGCATCAACCCGTATGTTATCATCCTCTTCTCCATGCTCGCCCTGATCGCAATCGGTGCCGTCGTTGAACGGCTCTGTTTCCGCCCGATTCTTGGCACCGGCAAGCTCAACGAGATCTTCATTTCCATCGGGCTCATGTATATCATCCAGAACGGTGCGGCTGTAATCTGGGGGGATGAATGGCAGAGCGTCAAAAGCCCGTACGAAGGCATCACCGTCCCGCTCGGCCCGCTCACCATACCGCTGGACTACATCATCATCATGGTCGTGACTGCTGCAATCCTCTGCGGGCTGTACCTTTTTTTGAGAGAAACAAAGACAGGAAGGGAGATGCGGGCGACCAGCCAGAACCGGAAAGGGGCAATGCTTGTTGGCATTAACGTCGAGCGGATCGATGTGTTGAGTTTTGGTATCGGGTGTGCTCTTGCGGCAGCTGCGGGCACGCTCTGGGTAGTAAGCGGGCAGGTGTTCAACCCGTATATGGGCTCTATTCCTGCGGTCAAGGCATTTGCCATCATCATCCTCGGCGGGCTGGGAAGCATCCCCGGTGCAATCATCGGTGGCCTGCTCTATGGTATTGCGGAGAACGGGGCTGCGTATTTCCTCGGAGGGGTCTGGAAGGATGCGATCTCGTTTATCATCCTGATCATCGTGCTCGTGATCCGGCCGACGGGACTGTTCGGGGAATCTGGGGAGTGAGGGGTATGGGCACAAACCTGAAAAAAGATGCGTGGATGCGCTTCATCACCATCGGGGTGATTGCCATTGCTGTGGTTGCACCCTTCATTTTGTATAACCTGTATCTCCTCAATGTCCTTAGCCTCATGCTGATCTTCATCATCTTCGCCTCAGCATGGAACCTGCTCGCGTATTCCGGGCAGGGATCGCTCGGGCACGCCGCGTTCTTTGGCATCGGTGCGTATGCATCAACCCTGATCGCGGTGAAGAGCGGAATTTCCCCGTATGTCACGATATTTCTTGGTGCTGCGGTTGCGGCGTTTGTCGGGGTCCTGATCGGGCTCACCTGTGTCCGGCTTAAGGAATGGTTCCTTGCCATGGTCACGTTCGGGTTCGCGATCATCGTGCAGACCATCACCGTCAGTATCCTCACTCCGGTCACCGGGGGGTGGGACGGCATTGCATCACCCCGGCTTTTAAGCCCTGACATTATGGGCTACCAGCTCATCGAGTACTACTCCATCCTCATCATCACGATCGCATCGATCGTCTTCATCTGGTATATCATGAAGTCCCGGATCGGCCTTGCCTTCTCTGCAATCCGCGAGAACGAACTCGAGGCACGGGCGGCGGGTGTCGACCCGGTGCGGTACCGGCTCCTTGCCTTTGCTCTCAGCGCATATATCGCAGGGATTGCGGGGGCACTTGAGATCCACCATATCGGCTATATCACACCGGAGATATTCGGTGTCGACCTGTCGTTCTGGCCGATAACCTACGTAATCTTCGGCGGTCTTGGCACCCTTGCCGGACCGATTGTCGGGACAATCGTTCTCACGATCATCTGGGACGGGCTCAAGATGTTCAACCTCACCTTTGGCCGTTACATCATCGTCGGGGTTCTGCTGATCCTCGTGATCATCTTTTTGCCAAAAGGACTTGTGGATCTTCCGGACCGGTTGCAGAGATGGTGGAAAGGCCGGAAACAGAAGTATGCGGCTCCTGCTCCGGTGAAGGAATAATCACCTTTTCTTTTAGTTTTTTGCGGCACGGTGCGGCACCCACCGGTTCAACAGCGTGGCCGGCTACATGGCAGGGGCAACAGCCCTGATGACGGCAGCCGACCTGACAACCGCCCACGCGGGCACACCGGCACATGATGCAGGGAACGCGTTCTCCGCAATGGTCCGGTGCCACGACCCCAACGGCGAGTTGTACAATGTAACGTTCACCCGCGCCCGGGTCACGGTCCAGTCCTACTCGGATGACGTGATCCTCGCAAAGGTCGAGATCTGGGCGGACACCGTGCCGGAGCTCGCTTGAACAGGAGGCAATGATCATGGACAACGAAGTTCTGATCACAGCTGCCTTATTAGGTGCAGGTCTGCTCGCCTACGTCATCATCCCCGGGCTCCTTGTCATCTGGGATAGGGTACTCGACTACATGGGCGGGTACTGAGAAGAGAGCAAAAAATAAGGAACAGCAGGAGCACCGAGCCCCTGCATTCCTTTTTCTTTGAGTTTTTGCCACGTTATAAAAAAAAGACTCGGCGGAGATACTTAGTGCATATCCTGCCGGTCAGATCCCGAGATACGCTTTCTGGATGTGCTTTTCGTGCATGAGGTCCTTCGCCCTTCCCTCAAGCACGATCCTGCCATTTTCAATGATATACCCCCGTTTGCACATGTCGAGGGCGTGGCGGACGTTCTGCTCGAGAAGGAGCACCGTCATGCCCTCATTACCCAGCCGCTCCAGCGAACGGAACACCTGTGATACCAGCAGCGGCGAGAGCCCGGTTGAGGGTTCATCAAGGATGAGGAGTTTCGGGTCTGACATCAGAGCACGCCCTATGGCGACCATCTGCTGTTCGCCACCGGAAAGAGTACCTGCCATCTGCTGTTCCCGTTCCTCAAGGACAGGAAAGAGATTGAATACATGATGAAGGCTGTCTTTCCAGCCGGTACGGTCACCTGCACCGAGCATCAGGTTCTCTAAGACCGGCATTTTGGGAAAGATCTCCCGTTTTTCGGGGACAAGCGCCAGACCTTTCCTGAAGATCTCGTAGGGTTTCATCCCGAAGATGTCCTCTTTGTTAAACCGGATTATGCCGCGACCGTTTTTGTTGAGCCCTGCAATCGTCTCCACGGTCGTTGTCTTCCCGGAGCCGTTTGGCCCAATCAGGGTTACCATCTCCCCTTCATTGACCGAAAGGCTGAGGTCCCAGACGACCTGTATGTTCCCGTGATAGATATTCAGCCCGGAAATTTCAAGCACAGCCCACCCTCTTAAAATACGTCAAGGTCGCCCAGGTAGGTATCGATAACCTTCTGGTTGTTTACTACTTCGTATGGCCTGCCCTCGGCAATTTTTTCGCCATGGTCCAGCACCACGATCCGGTCAGAAACTCCCATGATGACGCTCATGACATGTTCGATGATCAAAATCGAGATCCCGTTTAAACGGATTTTTTTGATCAGGTTCACCGCTTCGCTGCTCTCTTTGGGATTGAGCCCTGTTGTCAGTTCATCGAGAAGAAGCAGTTTCGGGTCTGACGCAAGCGCCCGGGCAAGCTGCACCCGTTTGAGCTCAACCACATTTAACGATCTGTTGGGAGTGTCAGTTTTTTCCGGGGGAAATCCCACAAAATCCAGGACATCGTCTGCCCGCTTTTTTGCCTCATCCATACCTAGCATATGATTGGTGCCAAAAAGGGCCCCCACCATGACACATTCCTGTGCAGAGAGGTTAGGGAATGATTCGGCAATCTGGAATGTTTTGGCAATTCCCTTTTTACAGATCTTATCAGATTTGAGGCCGGTAATATCCTCCCCGCAGAACGCGACCGTCCCTGCTGTCGGGCGTGTGATGCCGGAAATAATATTGAGCAGGGTGGTCTTACCGGCACCGTTCGGGCCGACCAAGCCGACGATCTCGTTCTCTCCAACCGTAAGGCTGACACTGTTGACCGCCAGAAGCCCCCCGATCTGTTTGGTTACGTTGCGGACATTGAGGATGGAGACCACCGTGCTGACAATTGACGTGGTACACGTTGGCATAAAACGTTATTAAATTATGCAAACCTCCGTCGGGCAGGGCTGCATATTCCGGTGTCCGGATAAGAATCCGTGGATTATGGGGAAAAACCGATAGTGCTGGATCCGGATGCAGGATAATGAAAGATTTTATCCCATAAACAACCCATTTTTATTTTCAATCAGGTACCCATCATATCAGACAATTAACAGGAAGCGTCGGGCGCCGGTGCATTCCTTATTCCCGTATCCGCAGAGGTACTCATGACAGAGATCATCCAGATGTTCATCCTCGGCTTTCTCATCGGGCTCACCGGAGCCCTCGCTCCGGGGCCGACGCTGATCGCGACCATCAACGCATCCTTAAAAGGCGGATGGACGATGGGGCCACGGGTGACGCTGGGGCACATTGCCGTGGAGATCCTGATGGTGGTTCTTATCATCGCCGGTCTTACCGTACTGATCGGGGGGTATTCATGGCTTATCGCAATCATCGGGGGGACCGCGCTGGTCATCTTTGGCATTCTTACTATTTTAGAGAGCCGTCATGTACAGATCAGCCCCTCTTTTCCAGCCCCCGCACCCGATGAAAAAAGCAGATCAGGTCCGTTCATTTCCGGGGCGGTCACCAGCATTTCCAATCCCTATTTCTGGCTCTGGTGGTTAACCGTAGGAAGTTCACTCATGATCGGGGCATATGCCGGGGGCATCCTGAGCGCAGGTGCGTTCATCCTTGGGCACTGGGGTGCAGATCTGGGCTGGTTTACCCTCGTGTCGGTGAGCATCCATAAGGGCAGGTTCTTTTTAGGCGAGTGGGAATACCGGTGGACGCTCGCTGTCTGCGGGGTGTTCCTTGTCCTGTTTGGCGGATATTACCTAGTATCAATCTGAACGGATCTTCAGACGGTACCTGGTCAAAGAATGAAGAAGCAGGCCCGGATGTATGGTCTGCAGGCAGTCGTGAATTTTTAGGCTCTGGTGAAATCATTGTTATTCATAACGTTCTCAGGGATGTTTGCCGTTCCCGCAGGGAAGGGCAAAGTGGAGAAGATTTCCATCAAGACATCTTCGATTTACATTGCCCCCGCCACTGCGGCAGCTCCCCTTGCGATATCCATCGAAAACCGGTTCATTATGCGATCTCTGGTAATGATGTGAGATCGGGGATTTCACCAGAGCCCATTTTTTCATCAGCATGAGTACGACTTTTTTTCACTATCCGGGTCAGCACTATCCTGCCGGTCAAACCTGATCTGGCTGATTTTCCCCTAGAAATGCTGCAGTTCGAAAATTATTGATGCAATCAAAAAGCTGGCAACAACAACAGCCAGAAGGCTCAAAACCAAAAAAATTCAGCCTTGTTCTTGCAATCGTGGTCATATTTATGACAATCATTAAATATCGTATCCCATCATAATCGTATATGAAGTGCTATGAGCAGGGAGAAAATTCGCGTCCCACAGAAGGTATATGATGAGCTGGTCGCCCTCCAGCGTGAAATCCATTTCACTCTCGATCACAATGACACCATCAAGCGGGCCGAAGACCGGGATTATCTTGCAGCAGCTGACTGGATCCGCCGTAATGAAAATGCATATAAGGTAGGACGCTCCGCGATATTCCCTCCCGGGAGGAACCCACACCCCAGAGGACATTCCGGTCGCGGGGTGCCGATACGCTCACGAAGGGAAAACGAGCGCCCGAAGGTATCATTGACAAGATCCGCAACTGGCTGGGCAGATAATTCTAATCTTTATCCATCTTTTTCTTTTTTTCCATTGGGCTGTACCTGCACAGGGCGCGACATTTTTTAAGGAATGATGAATGCCCGGGGAAGGGCTGTTTCCCTTCATACCACACAAAAAATTGATACCAGTACCTGCCCAACAGTTGTGCAATGGGTTGCTGCAGGGTCTGTATCAGCTATATACAAAAAACTCATGACACCGGGGAGTGCCGGATTAACGGAACGGTGCAGGCTGACCGTGAAAGCGATCGCTGCCCGTCCCGGACATTTGTCCCGAAGAATACAAAATAAGCATCGGCGGGAAACGAACCAATGCCACGCGAACTCTCGGAACCCGACATTGAAATTTTAAAAAAACTTGCCCCGGAATGCGGGGAGCTCACCTGCTCGGGATCCGGTCACCGGTTCCATTCGATCCTGCCCCCGGTCTCAAACCATTTTGCCGTTGACGGGCACGATTTTGCTGACCGGATACAAAGGCTCTCCGATGACGAACTGCGCTACCTTACCGACCTGATCACGAGAGGGGAGGAAAGCCTCGGGTGCCTGCCGGAAGAAGATCTTGACTCCCTGCTTGCACTGATCACGGAGCGGTTCTCAAAAGAGGAGACGACAAAGGTGATCGAAGCGTTTGCATCGTTTGGGGCCTGTGAACGATCCTAGGATGTTTGTTACCATGACAGCCCCCTCAGCGTTCAAGGACCTCACCGATCACCGTGCAGTCGTACGCGCTGCTGCCGCAAAAGCGCTGGGATCTTCTTTGTCAGCCGAAGCACTACCGGCACTCATTGCAGTACTGAAAGATGAGCACACCCGTGTCCGGATCGAAGCGGCACATTCCCTCGGAAAGATTGGGGACGCAGGTGCCGGACCTGCACTTGTCCCGCTTCTTTGTGACCGTGATACGGGCGTCCGGCTTGCCGCGATGGTTGCCCTCGGAA
>JAPKXV010000453.1 GCA_026394635.1 Methanoregula sp.
GCTCCTCCAGCAGGGAATGACACACATCGAACGGGCAACAGGCACCACGTTCGGCGGTGTACGCAGACCACTCCTTGTTTCCGTTCGATCAGGGGCTCCCGTCTCGATGCCGGGGATTATGGACACGATCCTCAATGTTGGCCTCACTCCGTTAACCGTCCGTGGGCTTCTCGCATTTACCGGAAACCCGAGGTTCGTGTACGATTCCTACCGCCGTTTTTTGGAGAATTACGGGACCAGTATCTTTGCCCATCCCCCCTCGCGCTACGCAACTCCGTTAAAGGAGATGATAAAAAAGGAGGGGGTGGCGGATGAGCGTGAACTGGACTACCAGAGCTTAAAAACACTCTGCACCATGTACGAACAGGTCTACTCAACACCTGACCAGCAGGAATGCCTCCGGGATGTGCACCGGCAACTGGTCCAGTGTACCATGGGAGTGATCCGTTCCTGGGCAAGTCCCCGGGCAAAGGCGTTCCGCAGTTCCATGAAAGTGCAGGATGGAACCGGGACTGCGGTCACCGTCCAGGCAATGGTCTTTGGAAACATGGGGGCTTCATCCGGTGCCGGGGTTGCATTTACCCGGAACCCATGGACCGGGGACAGGGAGATGCTTGTTGACTTCCGGTTTGGCGCACAGGGCGAGGATGTGGTATCAGGTGACCGGGAAGCGATGACCCAGGCCGATATCATCCATGTGATGCCGGACGTATACCGGGAACTTCTCCAGATCGGCAAACGTCTTGAAACCCATTTCCGTGATATGCAGGACCTTGAGTTCACGGTACAGGAAAGGAAACTGTACCTTTTACAGAGCAGGCCGGGAAAGCGTGCACCACTTGCCGCCCTGCAGGTTGCTGTAGATCTCTGTAACGAGGGGCTCATCTCCCCTCCCGAAGCACTTGAACGGCTCAATACGATCGATCTCGCATCCATCGGGATCCAGACGGTGCAGGCTGATGAGCCGCCCATTGGCACAGGCATCTCCGCATCAGGAGGGGTTGCGCAGGGGACTATTGCGTTGTCCAGTGTCCGGGCAGAGAAGGATGCTGAAGTCGGGCCTGTCATTCTCGTGCGGGAAACTGCATCCCCCGACGATATCGCCGGCATCGACCGGTCCGCCGGAATCCTGACAGCCCGCGGGGCGAGGACATCCCACGCGGCAGTGGTTGCACGGCAGCTGGGCAAAGTCTGTGTGGTAAACTGCACCGCACTGTCCATCGATCCCGGGCGTCACCGCTGCACCATCGGGACCGTAACCCTGCACGAAGGCGACTTCATCTCTATTGATGGAAATACCGGTGCGGTGTACCGCGGCCGGGTCAGGATCCTGTCGAAGCGTCCGGATGATCTTATCGCGAAAATCCGCCAGTGGCAGACCATGACGGCTTGATTTTTAACGGGATTCTCGTATCCATCCGAAAGATATCAAAAGGCAGGCCAATACCCATTATTGGATAGGCATGGCATTTTTCAGGCATTAAATTTTAAAAACACCGAAAAAATTTGATTGTGTTATACGTTAGCATACTGCACACTATTACCGATATCATGTTTGGTCTGCCATTATTGACCGTCGTTAGTGCTGGAGGCGCCGTCCTCATCATCGTGATCGCCCTGGTGCACGGGGTTTTGTCTTTTAAGAAGACACAGATATGATCGATCCCGTTGCTGCAGGCCTTGTCATCCTGTACTGCATCGCCATGATGGCGTCAGCATGACACAGAGAAAACCCGTGAGGTTGGGTGCTCGACGAGACCATGACCGGGTGGTATATCCAGAAGTAATTTTTTTTCTTTGCGATTTGTTCCTCAAAACCAAAGTGAACCCTAATTACCCTTCACCTCCAACCTATTTTAGAGTGACAACCGCAATCCTTGGCGGCGGGCTTTCAGGACTTACGCTTGCCCGGCTGCTCCATGAACGGGGCGACGATGTTATCGTGCTGGAAGCGGAGCAAAACCCCGGGGGGCTCTGCCGTTCGATACAGGAGGATGGGTTCACCTTTGACATCGGCGGTTCCCACATCATTTTCTCCCGGGATGCTGAAGTGCTCGCCTTTATGCGCCGGATGATCGCGGGTAATGAAGAGCGCAACAACCGGAATACCCGGATATTTTATAAAAACAGGTACGTGAAGTACCCGTTTGAGAACGGCCTTGCTGACCTTCCTCCTGATGACCGGTTCTTCTGTATCAACGAGTTTGTAAAAGCACAGATCGCCTTTGAGACAGGGTCTGTTCCGCACCCGTCAAATTTCAGGGAATGGATCTATTTCACCTTCGGCAAAGGAATTGCCGACTGTTACATGGTACCGTACAATGAAAAGATCTGGAAATACCCGACAGATCGGATGTCCCACCACTGGGTCGAAGGCAGGGTTCCCCGCCCGCCAATTGAGGATGTAATCAAATCCGCGATTGGCATCCCCACGGAGGGTTATACACACCAGTCGGTCTTCTCGTACCCGGCACAGGGAGGGATCGAAGCGCTCATCCATGCGATTGGCGCACCGGTGAAAGGCAGGATCAGGACGGGTTTTTGTGTCCGCTCAATCAAAAAATCCGGCAACTGCTTCCTTATCAGCGACGGGACAGAGATCATAGAAGCGGATCGCTGCATCTGTACACTGCCTGTCCAACACTTCATTGCCTGCCTTGATAACGTTCCTGCCACCGTGCAGCAGGCATGCAGAGCGCTTGTCTATAATTCACTGGTCTGCGTGGCTGTCGGGATCCGGGGAAACGTGCCGGATATTTCATGGCTCTACGTCCCTGAACTTTCACTTGGCAGGACAAACCGGATCTCGTTTCCCTCCAACTACAGCTCCCAGACAGCTCCTGAAGGGTGCAGCTCTGTCCTTGCCGAGATTACCCATCAGCCGGGCGACGAGGTTTCTGTAATGACCGATGCAGAGTTGTCCGAACATGTGACCGTAATGCTTGAAAAGATGGGTCTTATCTCAAGAGATTCGGTTATCATGACCCGGATCTGGCGCCAACCGTTCGCATACGTGGTCTATGATCTCGAATACCAGAAAAATATAGATATCATAAGAAATTACTGTTCCACGGTCGGTATTCCGCTCGTCGGCAGGTTTGCCCGGTTTGAATACCTGAACATGGACGGGTGCATCCGCAGCGCCATGGATTTTGTCTCAATGTACCCACGCACCCCATGACCGTCGTAAACCTTCTCCATTATACTTAATATCC
>JAPKXV010000216.1 GCA_026394635.1 Methanoregula sp.
GGGCCGTTTGCGATCTGTGTGGCAAACGAGCACTCGCTCGTAGGGTTCACCGATAGGATCAAGTTGCGCCCGCTGGTCAGCGGTGAGCTGGGGGATCGCCTTTACATCTCCAGCGAAGAATCAGCGATCCGCAAAATTGAACCCGATGTTCAGGACATCAAAATGCCCAAAGCCGGTGACCCGGTAATCGGGAAGGTATACGCATGACTATCGGCAGTATCCCGCTCCGGTTCAGGGTGGATATCGATCACGAACGCTGCATGCTCTGTGGCAGATGCATGGAGAACTGCTCATACGGGGTATTCCGGAAAGATGACGACAAAATTAAAGTCAACTCACGGAACTGTGTTGCGTGTCACCGTTGTCTTGCGTTTTGCCCGCGCGATGCAATCGATATCACCGAAAAACCCACTGATTACCGGAGCCACCCGCTCTGGACCCGGGAAGTACGCGAAGCGATCTTCAACCAGGCAAGAACAGGCAAGATTATACTTGCCGGTATGGGCAATGCGCTACCTTATCCGGTCATCTTCGACCGGCTGGTTCTCGATGCCTGCCAGGTAACAAATCCCTCAATCGACCCGCTCCGCGAACCCATGGAACTCCGGACGTATCTTGGCAAGAAACCCTCCCAACTCGCCCTCAGGGAATCTGCATCCGGCGATATCGAACTCCTGACAAAACTGACTCCCAACCTGCAGATTGAGACACCTATCATGGTCGGGCACATGAGCTACGGGGCGATCAGCCTGAATGCGCAGCTCGCGCTTGCAAAAGCGGTCAGCCGCGTCGGGACGTTCATGGGTACCGGGGAAGGGGGGCTTCACGAATCGCTCTATCCCTACCAGAAGCATATGATCGTGCAGGTAGCATCGGGCAGGTTCGGTGTCGACATCAACTACCTTGAACGGGGAACAGCAATCGAGATCAAGATCGGGCAGGGGGCAAAACCGGGGATCGGCGGGCACCTCCCTGGCGAAAAGGTCTGTGCGGATGTCTCCTGCACCCGGATGATCCCGGAAGGGAGTGATGCGATCAGCCCTGCGCCTCACCATGATATTTACAGTATCGAGGATCTAAAACAGCTCGTACGAAGCCTGAAAGAAGCAACCGAATGGAAAAAACCCGTCTTTGTAAAAATTGCCGCGGTGCATAACTCTGCAGCGATAGCAGCAGGTATCGCCCGGTCATCTGCGGATGCGGTTGTCGTTGATGGTTTCCGTGGAGGTACCGGGGCTGCACCCCGCGTTTTCCGTGACCATGTTGGCATCCCCATCGAAGCAGCAATCGCCAGTGTCGATGCCAAGCTCCGGCAACAGGGGATCCGGAATGAGGTCTCACTCATCGCGAGCGGAGGTATCCGTGAAAGTGCTGACATTGCAAAGGTTATCGCACTTGGAGCTGATGCAGTCTATATCGGCACTTCCGCACTTGTTGCGATGGGTTGTCGCGTCTGCGGCACCTGCTACCGGGGACAGTGCGCATGGGGCATCGCCACCCAGAAACCGGAACTTGTTGCACGGCTTAACCCGGATGAGGCGTCGGTGCAGGTAGAGAACCTGATCCATGGCTGGACACTGGAACTTGCGGAGCTTATGGGAGCGGCGGGTATAAACAGCATCGAAAGCCTGAGGGGCAACCGGGATCGTCTCCGTAGTTACATGCTGGATGAAGCGCTCATGAATGTGCTTGATGTGAAATCCGTGGGGGCCTGAACCGATGGCCAGATCAGTTCGCATCGATGCCCGGCAGATTCATTACACGCCTCTCAACCAGATGATCCGGAAAGCAGTTGCTGAAGGGATAACCGAGATCGTGATCGATAATGTGCTCGGTCAGCGGTTCATCGCTGATGGACTCCGGGGGGCTGGTGTCACCATTACCATAAACGGGGTCCCCGGGGGTGACCTTGGTATGTTTATGAGCGGCCCCACGCTGATCATCAATGGCAATGCAGATCACGCACCCGGCAACACGATGGACCGCGGCTGCATTGTTATTCACGGGAGTGCCGGCGATGCTGTTGCACACAGCATGCGGGGAGGACGAGTCTATGTCCGGGACAATATCGGGTATCGCGGCGGCATCCACATGAAACAGTACATGGAGAAGCGCCCTATCCTTGTTGTCGGGGGTTCGGCACAGGCATTTTTGGGTGAGTATATGGCAGGCGGGCTTCTCATTGTGCTCGGGCTCAATGGTGTCGTGCCGCTCTCGGAACGCGGCATCGGCAGCGGGATTCATGGCGGGGAGATCTTTGTACGCGGAAACGTGAATGATTCGATTCTCGGTGTCGGGGCAAAGCAGAAACCTGCAACAGATGACGAAAAGCACACAATCGCCCCCATAGTCAAGGATTTTGCATCAAAGTTCGGACTGGATCCCGAACCGCTGCTTGCATCAGATTTTACCCGAATTTCACCGGCAAGCGCACGACCGTTTGCGAATAAGTATACATGGGAGTGAGCTGATGACGGAGAAAAGTTACCTGGATTTGAAAACCGACGTATGGGACAACGGGCGGTGCTCTGGCTGTGGCACATGCGTGGCAGTCTGTCCGGCAGATGCACTCTATTTTGATGAGGGAGAAATGGTCGCAAACCCAAAAAGCAATGGCTACTGCAAGCAGTCAAACGACGGAGTACATTGCGGTGCATGTTATGAAGTCTGCCCCCGGATTGGCGACCAGCCCTGTGAAACTCTCGGAAATTACCTGGATATTGTCGCGGCAAAATCTGCATTTGAGATCCCCCACCGCCAGAGCGGGCGTGCAGTCACCGCAATCCTTGCAAACGCTCTTGACGAAGGACTTGTTGATGCGGTAGTGACGGTAACTGAGGACCGCTGGACACTGAAACCGTCATCCGTCGTTATTACAAAAACCGACGCACTTATCCACGAAGCAGGAAGCCGGTACAGCTGGTGGGTACCGTTGCTTGCCGCGCTCAAGTATGCAGTGGTCGAGAAAAAGTACTCACGGATTGCCGTTATCGGTGTCCCCTGTGTTGTACAGGCAATTGCACGTATGCGGGCATCAGACCACGATCTCATCAAACCGTATGCAGGATCAATCCGGCTCGTTCTTGGGTTGTTCTGCACCGAGACTTTTGATTATGCATCTCTTGTCTTAAGAAAACTAAAAATCGAAAAGAAAATTGATCCCGCACAAATAAAAAAAATGGATGTCAAAGGCAAGCTCGAAATTCTGATGCAGGAGGGGGATAAAGCGATCCTTACCTTGAATGATCTGGGATCCTGCGTACGTAATGGATGCCATATCTGCACGGATCTTACCTCATTGTATTCTGATATATCTGCAGGCGCGGTTGGAAGTCCTGATGGCTCTACGACGCTTGTCATCCGCACACCAACCGGGAAAAATTTTGTGGAAAGCGCGGTAAGGAACGGAAAGCTTACGATTACGGGGGGGGTCGATACCGCTGCAATCGAGAAGCTGGCGAACGCGAAAATTAAGAAAAATTCAGGGAAGAAATAATCGTATATTTCCACAGAACTGTCTGTACGCGCAGTGGGGCACTCCTGATATGAGGTCTGGTAATGGTCTTTAAACCAATTCAGTCCATGATCAAAAAGCAGGCACGGCCGGCGCTCATCATTTTTTTACTCCTCTCTCTCCTTCTGGGGATCCTCTATCCCCTTATTATTACCGGTGTTGCACAGATCCTTTTCCCGGTTCAGGCGAACGGGAACCTCATCGTGCATGACGGCAAGGTTGCCGGCTCGGCGCTGATCGGCCAGCCCTTCA